>JAKEEV010000081.1 GCA_022616395.1 Planctomycetia bacterium
GAGATACAACCTGCTGTCGTTCCTGTGTGCCGCGACCGTGATCGCTTACCTTCAGCGATCAGCGCTCGGCGTGCCATCGAAGCAGATCGAGAGCGATTTGGGAATCACTTCTCAGCATCTGGGGCTTGTGTGGCTCGCGTGGTACGCGGGTTACGCGGTGGGTCAGATTCCATCCGGGTGGGTTGCCGACCGACTCGGTAGCAAGCACGCGCTGATTATCTTCGCGGTGGTGTGGTCAGTGCTCACTGCTCTGACCGGAACCGCGACCGGCTTCACCGGCTTGTGGGTGTTGTGGGGAACGATGGGACTGGCTCAAGCCGGAATCTTCGTGTGCGCAACGAAGGCCATCGGTGCGACATTCCCAAGAACTGAACAAGCGTTCGCCTCCGGTGCGCTGGCGTGTTGCATGGCAGGCGGCGCTGCGCTGTCGCAATATCTCACCGGTCAGTTACTCGATCCGCACTCGTGGTTCGGCCCGCTTTCGTGGCAAGCGATACTTGTTGTGTACGCGGTGCCCGGTTTGCTGTGGGCGGTCGGTTTCACTCTGATCGTTCCGCGACCAGAAAAGCCGCAACCGCAACCCGAAACCGAAAGCGATTGGACACCGGTTCCGCCCGCGCCGGCTGAACCACTGGCGCCGGTGCGCTGGTCGCGGTTGTTCACCGACTGGCAGATGATTCTGCTCTGTAGTCAGCAATTCATGCGGGCCGCCGCGTTCGCGCTGTTCTTCACCTGGTTCCCGCGATACTTGCAGGAAGCGTTTGGCGTCAGTAAGGCCGAATCCGGTCAGCTCGCGGCGTGGCCGCTGATCGTGGGCATGTTCGGCGGGCTATTGGGTGGAACAATCTCCGACTGGCTCTTGCGGCAAACCGGGAGCGTTCGACTCAGCCGGCAGGGATTGGCCATTGTGGGAACGACCCTCTGCACCCTGGTCGCGATGGCCGCGTATCGCGCCGAGTCCGCGCAAGCCGTCGTGATTCTCGTCAGCATCGCGGGGTTCTGCGGTTATCTCAGCGGAGTCAGCGCATACGCGACCGCAATCTCGATGGGCGGCAAGCGAGTCGCTCCGGTGTTCGCCACGATGAACATGTCCGGCAACATCGGAGCGGGAGTGTTCCCGTTCGTCGTCGGTCAAGTCGTCGGGGCAACGGGGAACTGGAACGTGACTCTGCTTCTCTTCGCCGGCCTCTTCGCCGGTTCCGCGATCTGCTGGGCGCTCTTGAACCCAAAGGGCACACTCTTTGAGGAACCCTCATGACGACTCGCGTCGATACCCCTCAGACTCGCTGTCGTGTTGGCTTTGCACGCGCGGACATCACTCCTCCAGTCGGAATCTATCACCGAATGTGGGGTGCGGCTCTTCACGATCGAGCTACGGGAGTTCATCGCCCGATCACCGCGACGGTGCTGTGTCTCGAATCGCTTGATGGAAAGCATCGGCAGTTCGTCGTCGGGTTAGATTTTTGTGTTCTGGATGGCTCGGAGTTCGCGAACATCCGTCGGCATGTGAACCCAGCCGCTCCGGATGATGTTCTGGTGTCGCTGTCTCACACGCATGGAGTTGCGTGGATGTCGCGTGCGCGGTCGCACTTGCCCGGAGGCGAATTGCTCGACCCGTACCTTGATCGCGTGGCGGAAACGTGCGAAACGCTCTCGAAACAGGCACTCAATGCACTTCGCCTAGCGACAATCCTCTACGGCACCGGCCGCTGTTCGCTCGCGGCACATCGCGACTTCCCGGACACAGTCTCAAAACAAGTCGTGTGCGGATTCAATCCGGCCGGTCACGCGGATGATACGCTTCTCGTTGCGAAAGCGGTCGCGGATGACACCGGAGAGACACTCGGCACCATCGTGAACTACGCCTGCCACCCGACAACTCTCGCATGGGAGAACACGCTCATCAGCCCCGATTATGTTGGCTCAATGCGCGAGGTGATCGAGCAACACACAAGCGCTCCGTGTCTTTTCCTCCAAGGCGCGTCGGGCGATCTCGGCCCGCGAGATGGCTATGTCGGGGATGTGTCGGTCGCGGATCGCAACGGGTTGCAAGTCGGCTTCTCGGCTCTCTCCGCTCTGGAGGC
>JAKEEV010000720.1 GCA_022616395.1 Planctomycetia bacterium
CACGTTGTCACACTCGAAGCAGACTGCGACTTCCAGAATGCACTGCTTGCCCACTAGAAACCGCAGCACATAACCAGGCAGATGGTCATGATGCCCTCGGAAAGTCGGACGCGGCTCCACCGCCGAACCAATTCCGCCGCCTGCGGTCCCGTTAGTGTGTGTCGCGATGTGATCCCGTGCGGCCAATTTGTGTAGCGGACGTAGTATGAGCCTTCCGCGCCGGATTCTTCAGTAGGGGAAAGTCGCAGCACTTCAACGGCCGTAACTTCCCGCGCCCTCCGCGTGACAGACTCAAGCGAGGCCTTTTCAGCATGCTTGAGGTATTGGGGCCAACCGAAGACGGCGATCGCGCCCAACAGGGAAAAAAATGCGACGAGAAGTCCACAGCGCGCGAGCATTCTGCCGACGCGCACAGTTCGCCTTACACCATGCGGGTCGCCGTGCATGGTCATGCCTTCGGACATGGCGGAAGCAAACTGAAGGGTTACCGCTTGGGACCAAATGGCACAATGATTCGCGGTACATTGAGGTACTCGCCGTTGGCGACGCCGAACAGCAGTTCCGCGATGTCGGTAGCGACTCGCTTCGCATATTCCGGTCGATGCTCAAACCTCGATTTCTTCGCAAGCGTCAGGACCGGAAGTTGTCCGATTCGCCAGGAATCAGCAAGTGTTGCCGCCAAAGAGTCCGCATCCTCTTCGTTTCTGTTGTCGGTCAAGAGCACCCAACCGTCCTGCTGACAGTGGTTCCACAGTGAGCGGTCGTCGATTCCATGCGGAAGACCCACGTCGCCCAGTGTTACGAATTCCAGATCGAGCTCGTTCAAGATGTTCCACAGATCGGCAATCTCAAGCAATTGGCGCAGGTACCAAAGATGCCCTTCCACGTTGACATCCGCGAGCAATCCTCGCATGCCACGGCCCTTCAGTCAGCCGTGACTTCTTGCCGCGCGAGCCACTCGCGAAATGTAGGAATGTGGCTCGAGTCGCCCCCGTTATCGTCATGCGTCTCATGAGCCGCAGCGCGTTCCCGTTCCGCGAGCCAATCCTTGAACTTCACGAACGTCTCGTGCACTTCCTTCGCGCGCTC
>JAKEEV010000721.1 GCA_022616395.1 Planctomycetia bacterium
CCCTTCGCGACCGCAGACGCAAGCGATTTCGCCTCCGCGAGCGTCGTGTTCATCTTCCAGTTGCCGGCTACGAGTTTCTTGCGAGACATGGTGTATCTCCAGGCGAACCCCGCCCGCAAGGGCGGTGGGTGGCATGCGAAGACCCACCGCCCTTGCGGGCGGGGTTCGCCGGTCACTTCTCCCGCGGAGCCCAGAACTCTCTCCCCACGGCGGCAGCGAGCCGGCGGAGATCGCCCATCAGGTCGAGGAACTGATGCGGTAAGAGAGCCTGTGGGCCATCGGAGAGAGCTTTTTCGGGGCAGTTGTGAACTTCAACATGAACGCCATCAGCACCAGCAGCGACCGAAGCGCGGCACATCGCGGGAATCAAGTCCGGTCGACCGGTCGCGTGGCTCGGATCAACGATGATCGGCAGGTGACTTTGGCCCTTGACGTTGGGAACGGCGCTCATGTCGAGCATGTTTCGCGTGCTGTCCTCGAAACTCCTCACGCCGCGTTCGACCAGCACCACATCCTTGTTCCCTTCGGCCAGGATGTACTCGGCGGACATCAGTAAGTCCTTCACCGTGGCGCTCATACCGCGTTTGAGAAGCACGGGCTTCTTCGCGCGTCCGCACTCCTTCAGAAGGTCGAAGTTCTGCATGTTACGCGCTCCGATCTGAAGCATGTCGGCGTAACTACAGACGAGATCGACCTGTCGCGGGTCCATCACTTCGGTGACGACGGGCATTTCGTACTTCTGCCCCACGTCTCGAAGAATCTTCAGCCCGTCCTCTCCCATTCCCTGGAAGCTGTAGGGGCTGGTTCGCGGCTTGAATGCTCCACCGCGAAGGATGTTCGCTCCTCCGGCCTTCACGTACTTGGCGACTGTGTCCATCACCTCATAGCTCTCGACCGCGCACGGCCCAGCGATCATCGCGAGGCTTCCTCCTCCGATGCGCACCTTCCCCACATAGACCGCGCTATCTTGCTTGTGGAACTCGCGGCTGGCGAGCTTGAAGGGCTTCATGATCGCGAGCACTTGCTCGACGCCGGGAATGGCGGAGAAGTTCTCGGTGCCGGGCTTCGTCTCGTCTCCGATGACGCCGACGATGGTGCGGCTCTCTCCGCGACTGACGTGAGGAGTGAAACCGAGTTCGCGAACCCGCTCGATCACGTGTTCGATCTGTTCGAGCGTTGCATCGGGCCGGATTACGAGAATCATTTCAGGAGCCAGGGGTCAGGAGACAGGAGACAGGAAACAGGAGCCAGGAGTCACAAAAACACCTGGGCGGGCCACTGACCATGTTAGTGGCGATTCTGGAATGGGGCAGGGGGATGAATGACGAGAATTGGGGCGAGCGTTCTGCTTTCTGTTTCCTGTCTCCTGTTCCCTGTTTCCTGTCTTCTGTCCTCTGATCTCTGGCTCCTCTATTCGTCCGATGGGCCGGCGACGGGGAATGATCCCATGGGGAAGACGGCGTCGCAGGTGTCTTCGAGCGCGGTGAGGGCTTTCTTCACTTTCGGGTCTTCGCGGTGGCCTTCAAAATCCACGAAGAACACGTACTGGCCCTTCACGTCGCGGTAGGGGAAGGATTCGATCCAGGTGAGGTTGATCTTGTTCGACTTGAACACCGACAGCACATCCGCCAGAGCGCCGGGCGTGTGAGGAATCTGGAACATCAGCGCAGTTTTGTCATTTCCAGTCTTCGCGGAATCGGTCGGGCCAATCACGGCGAATCGAGTCTCGTTCGAGGGCGAGTCCTCAATGTTCTGGGAAAGGATGTTGATTCCCCAGCGCACGGCGGCTTGCCGACTCGCCACCGCCGCGACATTCGGTTCGGTCAACACGAGCTTGGCCGCATCAGACGTACTCGCGACTTCATGAAGTGATGCCTGGGGAAGATTCTTCGCCAGCCAGTTGCGACACTGACTGAGTGCTTGAGCTTTGCTATACACGCGACGGATTTCCGACTGAGTGCAATTGGCCAACAGGTGATGACGCACGCGCAGTCGAATCTCGGCGCAGATTTTCACTTGCCCCGGCATCCGGATAAACTGGTCGAGCGTGTCCGCGATTCGGCCATCGGTCGAGTTCTCCAGAGGCACAACTCCGTAATCGGCGTGCTTGCGAACGACTTCCTCGAACACCGCGGCGATGTTGGCCGTGCGGTTGTACGCGGACGCTTCCCCGAAGCGCTGAATCGCAGCGAGGTGACTGTAACTGTATTCCGGACCGAGGTAAGCGATCTTCTGTTGCTTCTGGATGGAGCGCGAGCCGCTAATCAGTTCGCGAAAGATTGCCTGAATGGTGACCGCGTCGAGCGGTCCCTTGTTCTCGCGCAGGACGTTACCGAGCACTTCCTCTTCGCGAGCCGCGGAGAAAACTTCGCCGCCCTGATCGGCTTTCACCTTTCCGATTTGAGCCGCGACGGAGGCGCGCTTGTTGAGCAACTCCAAAATGTGAAGATCGAGTTTATCGATCTGGGAGCGCAGCGAATTGAGATGTGCGGCTGCCTTTGCGGGTGGGCGGGTCCCGTCGTCGCTGCTCTTGCGCGCCATTGATGAGGACTCTGTGCGGGCGCACTTGGAAGGAAGGGCTGGTAAGGAGTTAAGTTGAATTTACCGACGTGAGAATGGTGCGTCAACGAACGGAATGGCAACCAGATACGGCAAAGTTCGTGACTGGAACGGTTGGGAGGATTGTGAGGCGAGAATCGGTTGTGCCGTAATCCGATAACTGACGCGAAGTTGCTTCCCAACTGCTGAAATGGCAGACGCCCGGTGCGGGAAGTCGGAGAGGGATTGCTTCTCAGAGTCGTAAGTGTCTGTATTTGTTCATATTAGATGCATTCCTGGTTGGGAAACAGGGGTGGCGCGGCACTTGCAAGCCAAGTGCGGGAATTCACGAATCTCAGCGGTGAAAAGGCTCTCAAATGCGGTGAACACACGGGTGCGGGAATGGATTCTGGGGTTGGGCACCCTTCGCGGGTGTCAGAAACTCTGACACAACAGTGGTCAGATTGCCAAAGGGGATATGTGGCAATGTTGGCAATCTTGGCTATCTGCATCCCGTTTGAACGACCCGACTCAGACCCGATGGGGGTCTTCCGTGCCAAAAACCATTACCTCACCCGAACACACGAACCGACAACCGCTGCCGTTATTCTCACCAGTCTCGTTAGATCAGCATAAACTTGGGGAGAGTTCGGCGGGCGGTTGATGTTCAAGGAGACACATCACAATGGCTGAAGAGAAAATCATTGGCATTGACCTGGGCACCACGAACTCGGTGGTCGCGGTGATGCAGGGGAACGAAGTCACGGTCATCCCGAATCAGGAAGGGAACCGGCTGACTCCGAGCGTCGTCGCGTTTACCGAGAAGGGCGAACGACTCGTAGGTGATCCCGCCAAGCGGCAAGCGGTCACCAATCCTCGGCGCACCATTTACTCCATCAAGCGGTTCATGGGCCGCAGGCACAACGAAGTTGAGAGCGAGGAGAAACTCGTTCCCTACAAGATCGTTGGTGGACCGAACGACCTGGTGAAGGTGGACATCGACGGCAAGCAGTTCACGCCTCCGGAAATCTCCGCGATGGTGCTTCGCAAACTCAAGGAGGCCGCGGAAGCGTATCTGGGCCACACCGTCCGCAAGGCGGTGATTACCGTCCCGGCTTACTTCAACGATGCGCAGCGTCAGGCGACCATCGACGCGGCCGCGATTGCCGGCTTCGACACGGAATACGAGATTCGCGGAAAGGACGACAAGGTCGTCAAGCAGCGGATGCGAATCATCAACGAGCCGACGGCGGCCGCGCTGGCTTACGCGCTGGACAAGAAGAAGGATCAGAAGATCGCGGTGTTCGACCTGGGTGGCGGCACGTTCGACATTTCGATTCTCGATGTCGCGGGCGAGGAGGGTGTCTTCCAGGTGCTCTCAACTAACGGCGACACGCACCTCGGAGGCGACGACTTCGATCAGGTGCTGCTCGATTACATTGCCGACGAGTTCAAGAAGGAGAACGGAGTCGATTTGCGAAAAGACCCGATGGCGATGCAGCGCCTCAAGGCCGCGGCGGAGCAGGCGAAGAAGGACTTGAGCCAGCAGGTGAACGTGGACATCAACTTGCCGTTCATCACGGTGGACGCGGAGCGCAATCCGCTTCACCTGGTGCGGTCGGTTAGCCGAAATCAGTTCGAGCGGATGGTGGATCATCTCATTGAGCGGTGCAAGAAGCCGGTGCTGACCGCGCTTCAGGATGCGAAGCTGAAAGCCAACCAGATCGACGAAATCGTCATGGTCGGCGGAATGACCCGTATGCCGCGTGTGCAACAGCTCGTGAAGGACATCTTCGGCAAGGAAGGGCACCGTGGAGTAAACCCCGATGAAGTGGTCGCTGTGGGAGCGGCAATTCAAGGCGCTCACCTTCTGCTTGGTGCAGCGGCGGACATTCAGTTGCTTGACGTGACTCCGCTTTCTCTTGGGTTAGAGACCAAGGGAGGCGTGATGACCGTGATGGTTCCGCGAAACACGACCATTCCGAAGAAGGCGACGGATGTCTTCACGACGGCCGCGGACAATCAGCCGTCGGTCGAGATTCAGGTGTTCCAGGGCGAACGGCCAATGGCTCAGGACAACAAGCGGATCGGCAGCTTCCATCTCGACGGCATTCCGCCCGCACCGTGGGGCGTGCCGAAGATCGAGGTGACGTTTGAACTCGACGCCAACGGCGTGCTGTCCGTGTCCGCGAAGGATTTGGGCACAGGCAAGCAGCAGCAGATTCGCATCGAAGGCTCGTCCGGTATGTCGAAGGACGAAGTCGAACGCATGAAGCGCGATGCCGAGAGTCACGCGGACGAGGACAAGCAGAAGCGCGAGTTCGCGGACGCCAAGAACAACGCCGAGACTCAGATTCACAGCATCGAGAAGATGTTCGCGGAGGCCGGCGACAAGATCACCGAGTCCGACAAGGCTCCGATCAACGCCGCGATTGCGAAGGTTCGCGAGGCGATTGACCGCAAGGATTTGGCGGCGATCAAGTCGTCTACGGCCGAACTGCAACAGGCGACTTCCGCGATGGCTCAACACCTGTACTCGAAGGCCGGCACTGGCGGGCCAAGTGGCCCGGAACCCGGCCCGACTCCGGGTGCTTCTGACAAGAAGGGCGGAGACGATGTGATCGACGCCGAGTACGAGGTGAAGAAATAACGACAGTAATCAGTGAACAGTAATCAGTGATCCGTTACCAGTGCTCAGTCAGCGCGGCCTTATCACCGATCACTGATAACTGATGACTGATTACTGCTCACTGATCGCGGGTTCGCCCTACAACCCGCACAAGCCCACCCGCAAGGTGGGCTTTCTGTGTTGGTAGTTCTCAAACGCCGGGCGAGCGGGTATGTTAGAACTACGAGCGAAAGCACTTTCTCAGAGGGCGAAGTCATGCCCGAGCCGGATTTCAAGTCCGAAATGAACAACCCCAAGGACAACTCCAAACTCGGTCAAAAGCCGGTGGAGGTCGAAGGACCGCCGGAGGAGGAGTTCTGGGAACGCTACAACCGGCGGCTGGAGTTTCCGCTCTCGACGGTCGGCACGGTCTTCATGCACATTCTCGTCGGGACGACCCTTCTGTTTGGTTACTACGGCTGCCTCATGAAGAATGAGGAGGACCGCAGCGGCACGCCGATGCAGTTGGTGGAGGGCGGGTTCGATGACGAGGGCGAAGGCTCGGCCGGAAGCGGTGGTGCGCCAGACCCGTTCGTGATTGCCGACACCAGCCCGTTCAAATCGACCAAGGACATTCTCCCAACGCCCGAGGCACTCCAGGACGCCAAGGAAAACATCCGCAGGATTTACCTGGACGACAAGAACTCGAACCTTGCCATCTCCGCGCACAACGCGGCCGCGCTTGAGCAACTCAACGACGACTTGAAGAAGAAGATTCTTGGCGTTGGGTCGCAGAAGGGTGAGGGGAACAATCCGGGGAAGGGGTTTGACAACACCGCGGGTGCTGGGCCAGGCGGAAGCGGAGCAGATTCAACACGCGCACGGTCGCTACGCTGGGTGTTGCGCTTCCGCGTCGTTGGCGGACGCGACTACGTCGATCAACTCAAGACGATGGGAGCGGAGATTCTGGTGCCGATACCGCCGGGCGACAAGGATTGCCAA
>JAKEEV010000722.1 GCA_022616395.1 Planctomycetia bacterium
CTGAAGAGTAATGTGGCGGGCGTTGCCCGCGTTGTTTTTACCCATTTACTTTGCATTGCAAAGTTATTTGTAATCCGAAAGGAGATTGTCATGCGAAGCGCGATGTTGGAGGCTCTCACCCTGACGACGGAAAGCACAGCACCCGCTGCGATGGCACCGCAACCGCCCGCGGTCTGGACTTCGGAGCAGTGGTTGGCGTACTTCCGACACAACGCGGCCAACCTGATGCTGGTGCCGTGGGAGAGTGGCGCAGGGGTGACGCCGACGGAGTTGGGCGAGATCGTCGATTCGCTCAAAGCCTGGCAACTCGGTGAGACCTCAGACGGCAGGCGACTCATCCGAACTGCCGAGAAGCACGCGACCAGGATCGGCGATCCCAAATTCGTCGATGTCATCCGGCTGTTCATTGCAGAGGAGCAGAGGCACGGGGAGGAACTCGGCAAGTTCCTCGACGCGGCCGGTGTTCCCCGCGCCAAACGCGATCTTGGCGATTCGCTCTTCCGCGTGTTCCGACACTTTCTTATGCGGATGGAAGTCTGGGCGACCATCGTGGTGATTATCGAAGTCCACGCGATGCTCTATTACGCCGCGATTCGCCGTGCGACGGGTTCCGCCCTGCTGCGCAGAATCTGTGAGCAAATCCTGCACGATGAAGTTCCTCACATCCGCTTTCAGTGCGAACGGCTGGCGATCATTCATCAGCGACGCAATCGCGTATTCCGGTGGATGACCGCTGCGGCTCATCGTGTGTTGTTCGTTGGCATCACGATGGCGGTTTGGGTGGGTCATCGGCGTGCGTTGCGTGCCGGCGGGTTCTCGTTTCGGCGCTTCTGGGGCAGCGCGTGGGCACAGATGCGCAAGGCGTGGCGCGCGATGAATCCGAAAGTGTACCGCTGGCTTCAGTAGGTGCCGCTTGCCGAGCGGCAGAAATCAGAGCCGCGACCGTCAGGGAGCGATCCGAGAAACACGCTCCCTGACGGTCGCGGCTCTGACAAAACGTGCTTCGCTGAGAATACTCCCTCACTCGCTTCCCTTCCGAAACGCAATTCCTTGCGGTAAACTTTTCTCACCCGATTCTTCACCCGCGAGGATTCGCGTCTATACCGGCTCTCCCTGGGTACGCTTGTTGTGTTGATGGTTGCACTCGGTTGCAATAAGCGCGCTCCGGAACAGGTCGCTGAAGGGAATGTTCCGGATAAGGTGGTCGTGGGACCGAACACCCCTTCGATGTCTCCGTTCCCAGTTGCACCGATGCCGCGCCGAGTTGGAGTTGAACTGGTACCCGTGCCTCTCGACCCGACTGATACCGGATCGTGTTGAGGGGTTACTGTGTGTTGAAGACCCCCTCACCCGCCGCTCTGGCTAGCGCGCTTCGCGTCAGGTCAGAGCGGAGGGGAGGGGCTTTCTCACGTAACCAACTCCAAAACCAAACATGGTAAACCTGCAACGCGATTCGGTATGAGGGGTCTTCTCTTCGCCAAACGCCTCTCGCTACCTCTGGCACGTTAGCGCAGACGCTCGACTCTCCCACCGCGCTTGCGATCAGTGCGCCCTTCACTCCGCGGGGGTTGCGACGAGTCGCTTCACCATGTCCATCAGATCTTCGGGGTGGAACGGCTTTTGAAGGAACTCGGTGAGGGTTGCGAACTCGTCCTTGATGATCCGCTTGTCGGTGAAGCCGCTCATCAGCACCGCCGGCAGTGTCGGGTTAAACCCGCGCAGAGCCGTCAACACTTGATCGCCTGTCATTCCCGGCATCATCACGTCGATCACGACCAGCTTGATCGTGTTGCTGTGAAGCCGGAACACCTCGATGCCCGATGGTCCATCGGCGGCCAACAGAGGAGCGAAGCCCATCTCCTCCAGAGTGGACGCGGTCACTTCGCGAACATACATCTCGTCGTCGATGACCAGAGCTGTTGCATCTCGACGAGCGCTGGGTTTGGCTGGTGGTGGAATTGCGGGGACTGGTGGAGCATCGGGAGACACGGGCCAGTAGACCGCGACAACGGTTCCGCGTCCGGGAGCTGATTCCACGCGCAGCCCGCCCTTGTGTGCCCGCACAATGCCCAGCACGGCGGCCAACCCCAGCCCGCGACCGGCGAACTTCGTTGTGAAGAATGGATCGAACATGCGAGCTTGCACTTCAGGGGTCAGGCCCGGTCCAGTATCCGTAATCGTCATGCGCACGTATTTGCCCGGCACCGGAGCAAGTCGAAAGCTGGCATCGAGCGTGCCGAGCGACACTTCGACCGCGTTGGTGCGAACGACGATCTGGCCGAGCTTGTTGTCGAGCGCTTCGGCGGCGTTCATCACCAGGTTCACGAGCACCTGCCGAACCTGAGCCGGGTCAGCGGCCACCGGCGGGAGCTGGTCGTCAAGTTCCAATCGCACGGTCCCAGCTCCGGCGGCGGGAATGTCCAACAGCGGGGCGGATTCGCGGATGAGAGCGGCCAGTTCGGTCCGACCGGAACTGGTGTGACCGCGCCCGGCGTAAGCGAGCATCTGTCGGCAGACATCCGCCGCGCGACGACCAGCGCGCTCGATTTGATCGAGGTGACCAAGCACCGGTGAGTCGGGCGGTAGAGCGCGGCGCGCCAGACCGGAACTGCCGAGCACGATGGTGAGGATGTTGTTGAAGTCGTGAGCCACTCCTCCGGCCAGGACACCCAGACTTTCCCACTTCTGAGCATCGAGCAGTTGCCGGTTGAGCGATTCGCGTTCGTCTTCGGCTCGTTTTCGTTCGGTGATGTCGGTTGTAACTGCAACGATCCGCACCGGCCGGCCTGACTCGTCGCGCAGAACGCGGCCGCGCGTCGAGAACCAGCGCGTCAGGCCATCTGGGGCCGGCACACGTCCGCGGAATTCGTAGCTCATCGGCCCGCCGGTTTCGATTGCTCGCTTACGCCCGGCGAGTACGATCGGCACATCATCTGGATGAACGGCGCTGAGGGCCGTTTCGGGATCGGAGTAGTCTGGTCCGTGTGGAACACCGTAGAAATCCGGCAGATCGATTGACGTTTCCCACCGGTTGGCGACGAGATCGAGATCCCAGCCGAGCATCTTCGCTCCGTCGAGAGCTGCTCGCAATCGCTCCTCGCTGTGAACCAGAGCCTCGGCGGTTTGTCTCCGCTCGGTGATGTCCAGAGCAAGCGACAGGACCGACCAGAGCTTCCCGGCTTCATCGTAGAGCACCGAGTTATGCCACTCGCACCACACAACAGAGCCGGATTTGGTGTAGTTGCGGTTGGTGAGGACCGTGCGCGGGGATCGACCCGCGAAGACATCACCCATCAATTGCTTCACACGCTCCTTGTCGTCGACATGGACGAAGTTCCAGTCGTGCGGCCCCTTGCCGATGACCTCGGAGGCGGACCAGCCGAAGACGCGCTCGGCCTGGCCGTTCCAGCGCGTCACCCGCAACTGGTGGTCCCATTCGATGACCGCCAGAGGTGTATTTTCGACGTGCGAGGCAAGCCGCTGGTATTCGAGTTGGAGTTGTTGCTCGGGGGTGGATGGATCACGGCCGCCGGCATCGGCGGCCGGGGACACAGGTGGGGCAGGATCGTTGGGCGATTCGGGCATGGTGGGTTGGTTGCGGGAGTGTAAGCTCCATGCGCGGATTATAGCACGCGAGTCGAAGAAGGAGCAGTTCGGGGGCAAAGGGCGGCAGTTCTCGTATTCCCTCAGTCCGAGTGAAATGGTGAGCGGCTGGTGTTTGAGACGTGCGTTTGTGGGTTTCGGCTCAAATCAGTTCCCACCATTTCACTTGGACGGAAGGACTACTCGGCATCCGGCGCGGAGGCGCGTTTTTCCAACTGATCTAACTGTCGGCGCTGACCAAGTGCGATCAGTACAGCCTCCGCCTCAACGACGGTCTCCCCCGACGGGTTGTACAGAAGTTCCCCACTGGGCCGAAGAATGGCAACTACCACGATGTTCAGATCCTGGCGAAGACGAGACTGCCTCAACGATTGACCGACCAGTGAACTGCCAGGCGCGACACGCACTTCCTCAATCTGCAAGTCCAGGAATTCGGGTCGGGTCGCCATCTCCATGAGATGTAGCACGGTCGGGCGCAGAACCGCTTGCACGGCTCGATGCCCTCCGGCCAAGTACGGCGAGATCACCTTGTTCGCGCCGACCTTGCGGAGTTTCGTCTCAGCATCCTCCTCCTCGGCCCGCGCAACGATCAGAAGTTTGGAGTTGAGCAGTCGGGCGCTGAGCGTGATGTAGAGGTTGTCGGCGTCCGAGCCGACCACGGTGATGATCGCCTTGGCGCGCTCGACGCCGGCTTTCCGCAGGATGTCGTCTTCGGTCGCGTCTCCGTGGATTGGCAGAGCGTGCTTGTAGGGCAAGTCCTTGAGCAATTCCGCGTTCTTGTCCAGGATCACGAACCAGCGCCGTTGATGGTCGAGTTCCGAACAGACGATCTTCCCCATGCGGCCGTGGCCGCAGACAATCAGGTGTCCGGTCATGTTCTTCAGTTGATCGTCCACCCATTGCCTCCCGATCACTTCGCGCAGCTCGCCCGTGACCGCCGCGCGTACCAATTCCGACGCGAAGTAAGCCAGCGTGAAAATGCCGCTATACGCGAGAACCACCGTGAACAACCGGCCGGAATTCGACAGCGTGTGAGTTTCTCCGTAGCCGATGGTGGTCAGCGTGATGGCCGTCATGTAGAAGCCATCGAAGTACGTCCACGGCTCGCCTTCGATCCACGGGTAACCCACTGTTCCGACACTCAGAAGAAAGGCGGGGATGAGAAACGCCAGCCACACGCGACGCGGAATGTGCGAGTGCATCCACCGGTAAGCCCGGCGAGCGGGTCCGCGCACGTGAACCCAGAATCGCAACCGCCGGGTCACGCCTCAACCCTCCAGTCTTCGGATCGCCTCGTCGCAGTAATCGAGCAACGACTGTTTTCGCTTTGGGTTCGCGAAGAGACCCTGTGTGTCAATCCATTCGCGTGTCTGTTCCACCAGCGTTCGCAGAGCCGCGACCGCTTCCGTCTTGCGCGAAGGCGAACCGACCGCGATTGGCGAAGTGTGCGCGAAACTTGCTCCTGGAGTTGTGCAGCGAGCCGCGACCCGGCCCGACTCGATGAAGGCTTCCGTTTCGCTCTCGCCGGAAGCAATCACTTCCCCGTTGGCCACGATCTCGACACGCGCGAATTCTTCCCTCGCGCGAATCGCTGCCCGCAGGCGGTTGCCGTCTCGGTCGAGCGTCAGGAGTGGCCCGGCAGTGACGAACGTGCGCCCGGAGCGGATGGAGTTTGGAAGAAGACCTAACCCCCCAGTCCCTTTCCCTTCCCGAAGGGAAGGGGGAGCCGGATTTTCTCCCCCTTCCCTATTAGGGAAGGGGGTTGGGGGGTGAGGTTCCTCTCTCCGCACATACGTCCGCACGCTCCCCACCCTTACCTTGTTGCTCTCCTTGCCGCTTGCTCCGACGAGTGGAGTGAGCACGCCCGCGTTCCACAGTCGATACACCCACGGCAACAGAGGCACCTTGCGTGTTTCGTTGGTCACTTCAATCGCATCAATCTTGCCGAGGATTGCCGCGACGAGTCCCTCGCCGCCAACTACTCCGCCAAGCGGCTCGAAGGCACCCACCCACACCGTTAGTCCACCCTTGCGGTGGCACTGATCGCACCAATCGCAGATTGACCAGTCATCGGTATCGTAGGGTTGGCCGAACGCGAGCGGAAAGATCGGTCGGTGCGAGTGCAGAAGCCCGACCTTGCCCAACACCGCGTGCGTGTTGAGCGTGTTCACCACGACGGAATAGCCATCGCGTTCGAGCGCTGGAGTTTGCCCGCTGAACGCGAGCAAGTTCGGCGTTTCGATGCACGTGTTCCCATCGAACGTGAGCATTGGAAGCGGAGTCGCGAGCACGTTCACCACGTTCACATCTTCGGCCTGAGCTTCCAACAGTGCCGCGTGTGGCGGAATGAAGTGACAGCGCGTATCGACGCTTACCCAGCCATCCGCGCGTGAATCGACCCATCGCACGATGGCAAACCGAAGCGTGATCTGTCCCGCGCCGAGCGTGACGGTTTCATCCAGCGGGGTGTACTCCGGTCCCTTTATCACTTGCACACGAAGCGGAACGCTGGCTGGTAGGGGAACTTCACATGCGCCGTCGATATAGAACCAGCGCTCAGCGCCGAGTTTGAGTTGCCCGCCGACATCTTCGTTGCGTCCGGTGGCGAACTCCGCGAATCGTCCCAGTGGCGCGTAGTGTGAGCCGTCCAGCCCGCTGATGCGAATCCGCACCGGCGTGGGCTTACCCGTGGTCGCGTCGTTGATGCGCAGATGAACGTTGAGCATGTGATTTGGCGAACCCGGCCGCAAGGCCGGTGGGTGTAGCATGACCCACCGGCCTTGCGGCCGGGGTTCGCCTCTTAGCCTTCTTTCCCTCCGCATTTCTGCAAGATGGCGCGGAAGGCTTCGACCGCATAGGGGAACAAATCCGGACCAGTAATCCCGCCCGTGGGTCCACCTCCTCGCAAATGGGGTTCGAGAACTGCATAGCCCTTGTAGCCCATCGCGACCGCGCCTTTGATACTGTGCGCGATGTTTCCGTCGCCGGTGCCCGCGATCACGCCATACTCGTGGCCGGCCGCGTGTCCTCCGCGTTTCCAGTCCTTGATGTGTAAGTGCGCGGTGAAGGCTTTGGTCTTCTCCCAGCCTTCGACCGGGTCGCAGTTGCCGTAGGTGTAGTTGGCCGCGTCGTAGGCGGCGCGAAGCGCGGGGCTATTCACGGTGGAGAGGAGATCGGCGACGCGATCGGGCGTGTCTCCGTAGATGCGGTGTTCGTTTTCGTGGAACAGCACGACGTTGCTTTTCGCCGCGAGTTCGGCTTTGGTGCGCATTCGGCGAATCACTTCGTCGCGATACTTCGGCCAGTTCGCGCGGTCGAAGTTCGGGTCGTTGCCGGGCGGATAGTAGCTGAAGACACGAATTCCGCGTGTGCCGAACACGCCACACAATTCGATGGCTCGCTTGAACTTGTCGAGGTGCTCGTTGAAGTCTGTATCGATGGCGACTTTGCCGATTGGAGAGCCGATGGCGGAAAGTCCGAAGCCCTCGTCGTCGAGGAGCTTCTTGAACTCCTTGATTTGCTCGTCGGAGAGCGCGAGGACGTTGGTTTTGTAGATCGAGCGGAACTCGATGAACCGCACGCGGCAGCTTTTGAGTACCGCGATCTGCTCGCGTGGGTCGGGGCTGATTTCATCGGCGAAGGCAGAAAGCGTGAACATGGTGTAAGCCCGTTTGTTGCAGAAGGTTTGCAGACAGAGTACGCTCAATGAGCAAATCGGCGAGCGGTGCGAATCAGGAGGCACTCATGCGGCGCTTCGTTTGGCTTCTGCTGTTTGGAGCGGTGTGTCTTGGGTGTGGGAAGACAAAAGAGTTGCCGCCGAACGCGGTGTTGGAGCCGGACAAGTCGAGTCCGCCCAACATCGTGGTCCAGCCAGAAGATCCGCACGCCGGTAAGGTGGTGGGCTTGGAGTATGTGAAGCTCTGGTACGGCAAAGATCAACCGGTCACACCAGGCGTGCTGAAAGTCGGCACGACTCAGCAACACTTCGCCACTCACCAGAAGGAATATCTTGTCCCCACGACTGTCGGGACGTTTGCAACGCTCGCTTCCGGTGGACCGCACGGGATCGTCACGCCGGTGGTGTTCACCAACGCATATCCAGAAGTTGCGAAGCAAATCGAAGCTCGCTGGCCGAACCCGCTCATTGAAGCAGTGGAGGGGAACGCAATCATGCTCGACACTCCACCAACCCGTTCGGAATCCGGCACGACTCGGCGGATCGTGCTTCGGGTGAAAGACGGCAAGGACGAGTTGCGAATTCGATTCGGCGAATACCTCGTGCGTCTGGAAGAAGCGATGAAGGCCGACGGAGCAACGATCACCGCTCATCAGCGCGGCGGATTGCGCGACACCGGCGCGCTCTCCGACATCCGCTACCAGATCGGCAACCGCACGGGCTTTGTGCGCTCAGTGGTCATTCGCGGATATGAAGCGGATGGTGAAGTGACCCGCATGATGTTAGCCGAAGAAGGAAACGAAGGAGACACGCGCCTCTTTCGCGGGATTCTCTCGCCCGCGAACGGTCCGTACCTCGTGGTCTTCGTGAAGGAACAGTCAGAGCCGCGACCGTGAGGGAGCGAGTCTTTCGGAGCCGCGACCGTGAGGGAGCGATCTTGCTCTTCGCTCCCTCACGGTCGCGGCTCTGTGAGTGTTACCACTCCTTCTCGAATGGCAGTTTCTCGTGTTCGGCGGCCATCGTGACCGCGAGGACCAGCGGCGCGAGAATGAGGATCGCGCGCAGCGGGATTTCGATCCACTTGCTTTGCCGATTGAGCCACGGGATGAGGAAGGGCAACAGCACAAGAGGAGCAAGCGCGACCAGCCAGAAACACGCGACCGGCACGTTGTGCTCCGGGTGCGATGGCCTCGTGCCGAGAACCAACCCCGGCAGGAACACGACCGCGGCGGGAATCGCGCCGCTGGCGTCTGCTGTTGGAGGAGAGGGAACTACCCAGTCTGTTTCCAGACTCCCCGTGCCGACAAATCCTGAACTGGCCGCGGTGTTGAATGCCAGAGTCGCGATGCCGACTCCGAACATTGCCCCTCCCATGACCAGAGACAGTTGCGCGAAGCGCGCGTTGCCCGTGTAGAGCATAATCATGCAGCCCGCGAGCAGAGCCGCGGCCGTGTACAGACAGACTTCCGCACTGTCTCCGCTTCTGGCGACTCCATCAAGCGCGATCCAGGTGAACAGCATGACCGCGGCGAGTTGATAGCGGAGCGTGTGCCATTCCTCCGCGGCCTTACCAGACGTGAGCCATCCGCTAATCAGGATGATCGCGACGACGCGCGGCGCCCACACGATGATGTTCGCGCCCCACCACTGTCGCTTGGGCAGTCCGCGAGCAACGAGCATCCCCACCCAGCGCGACACCAGCCCCACGACAACCAGTATCAGTGCGGATTTCGGGAGCCAGTGCCAGCCGGGAGGAGGTGACTCGGGGTTGTCGGCCTTCACATTCCACGGAACGAGCCGGTGAGTGTTCTCCCAACTCGGCGACTCAAGTTTCCCGGTTTCCGGATCGGTTTTGAGATTCACAAGTGTGAAGTTGCCGACCAAAAACGCGGCCACGACCGCCGCGGCCGCGGCAAACGAGCCGATCCACCGACCAAGAATCAGGAACGCACACATCACAAGTGCGGCCGCGCCCGCGCCCGGCAGCAAGTCGTTCTGTAAAGCTTCGAGGACATCCTTGGTCGGCGGAACTGGTGGAAGTTTCATTTCTTCGCGCTGACGTTGAGCTTCAGGGCGACTTCATCGTTAATCTTCCCCTTGCCGTATACCATACCCCACTGCGTGCGGTCGATCTTGAATTCCGCGGTCAAACCGAAGGTTTCGCCGGCGGTCACCGTGGCAGGGAAGGAAACCGACTTGGTTTTGCCAAGCATCGTCAGATCGCCCGTGATCTTGTAACCCTTGTCGGCCTTTTCAATCTTGGTGGTTTTGAAGGTAGCCTTCGGGTTGTCCTTTGTGCCGAAGAAGTCTGGCGATTTGAGGTGCCTGGTGAGTTTTTCGTCGTCGCTATAGAGCGAATCGGTGTCGATCTCGACTTCGATCTTGCTCAGTGTGCCGTCTGTGACGGTCGCGGTGCCTGTAAGCTTCTTGAAGCCGCCTTCATGCTTGCCGTCGGGCTTGCTGCCGACGAAGGTGATCTTCGCGTTGTCGCCGGTGAGCGTGTACTTCGTGTCCGCGGCGCTGGCGGTGAACGTGAAGGCAACAAGCAGCGCGAAAGCCATCAGAATGCGAACCATTACTCGACTCCTTCGGTCTCAGTTGAGGGGGTTGGAACTCATCACGCCAACCACACAGGTCAGCGACTCACGACCGCGACAGACATGGGCAAGCGGTCCGTGGAAGTGTACGGGGCTACCAGCGAGAAGCCACGCGCTTACAGGCAAAGATATAGTAGCCGCACGATGAACGCAGATGAAACGCACGATCAGAACAGAAGACAGATCAGAAGAGTTTTCGACAGGATTCACAGGATAGACACGATGAGTTTGGAACTCGGGCTTCGATCCTGTCTTATCCTGTAATCCTTAGGAGTTACGCAGTCGGGTATGCGTGGAGGCGGTAGTGGGGTTGCGTGCGATAGGCTCGAACGGCGTTGCGAACGATCTGCCACTTGGCAGAAAGCCA
>JAKEEV010000723.1 GCA_022616395.1 Planctomycetia bacterium
ATCTCCTCGTACTTCATCCCTTCCAGGTCTTTGAGGATCAGCACTTCGCGGTGTTCCTCAGAGAGCCTCGCAATAGCCCATCGCAACTGGCGTTCGTCTTCGTTACGTTCGAGCGCTGATCCAGGTTTTACATACTCCGAAGGGTCGTCCGGGTCGATCCCTGTTTCGCCAGAGTTTGCTTCTAAACTCACAGCAGGACGCTTCTTCCGCTTCAGGCTAACGGCAGTATTGAAGGCAATCCGGTATAACCAAGTAAAGAATTCGGCATCGCCCTTGAAGGTGTGAAGTGACTGAAAGGCGTTCAGGAAGGCATCCTGAACGACATCGGCGGCGTCCTCGTGGCTCAAAACCAGTCGCAGCGCGGCGTTAAAAAGCCTTGCCTGGTAGCGAGAAACCAACTCTCCGAAGGCTTCCCGTTTGCCGCCCAGGCAATCCGCGATGAGCCGGCGATCGTCGTCGTTCACGACCCTCCACTTGTTCGACGTTCTGGCCGTGGAGCGAGTTCCCGGAATCGGCGTGAAACTTCCCCGCCAAGAGTTAACGGAAACTATACCACGCCAAGCGGTTGGTGAAAATGGAATGAAATCGGACTGAATGGTTACCCGAACACGGTCGCCAATCTTGCGGATTGGGATTCGGTTGGGTCATCCCTCGGCTTTGCCGGAAATTCTTCCTTCTTTGGTGGTCAGGTTGCCAAAGGGATATGTGGCAATGTTGGCAATCTTGGCTATCTGCATCCCGTTTGAACGACCCGACTCACCTGACGGGTGAGCGGGCGCTTCACGCGGGGGAACTCTTCGGGTAGCATCTCTTCCGTTCGCCCTCCCCTCACGGAGCCTCTTCCCAATGACTTCCCCCACCCGCCGCACATTCATCGCCGGTTCAGCCGCGTCCGCGATTGCGCTTGGCGCACCTGCCGTTCACGCCCTCGGAGCAAACGAGAAACTCAACATCGGCCTCATCGGAAGCGGCAATCGCGGCCGAACGATCAGCACGGAGTGCGTGAAGGCCGGTCACAACGTCGTCGCGGTCGCGGACATCGCCAAGTTCCGGCTCGAATACATCTCCTCGGAACTGGTGAAAGCAGGCGGCGAGAAACCGACTCCTTACGACGACTACCGAAAGCTCCTGGAACACAAGGGGCTCGACGCGGTCATCATCGCGACACCCGACCACCACCATAAAGAACAACTTCTGACCGCGATGGCCGCCGACAAACACGCGTACTGCGAGAAACCGCTGTCTCACACCATTGAGCAAGGCAAGGAGATGGTCGCGGCGGTGCGCAAAGCGAAGAAGATCGTGCAGGTCGGTAATCAGAGGCACAGCGGCGAACACTGGACACGCTGCCGCGAAGTGATTCAGTCGCCGGACTTCGGCCAGCTTGTGTGGGTGAAGGTGTGGGATTGCCGAAACTGGATCAAGCGCGATCCGTTCGCCGCTCCCAAGACATTCACGGAGGAACAGCAGAAGGGAGTGAACTGGGACGCGTTCCTCGGACGCGCCAAGAAGCGGCCATTCGATCCCGTTCGCTACTGGTCATGGCGCTGGTACTGGGACTACGCGGGCGGACTGATGACCGACATCGGCGCTCACCAGTTGGACATCGTGCAATGGCTCGGCGGTGTGGATGTTCCCGTGAGTGCAACGGCCAACGGAGGGGTGTACTTCTTCAAGCACTGGGAAACGCCCGATGTGATTCATGGCGTGTGGGACTACGGCAAGTTCACGGCAACGTTCGCGGTGGAGTTCATCAATGGTTATGACGGTGTAGGAGCTACGTTCTACGGCACCAAGCAAACGCTCCACTGCGAGGCTCAGAACGGTGGACTGATCCGCCTCTACGACAGCATCGACAAACCAACCGCGACGACGAAGCCGACAGAAAGCTGGAAGGTCGAGAACGAGACTCCCGCACACGTCCGCAACTGGCTCGCAGCGGTGAAGGACAACAAAGACCCAAGTTCGCCAATCGAACTCGGTCACCGAGTTATCACCGCGGCGCACTTAGCGAACATCTCCTACCGCACCGGGAAGAAAGTGGTGTGGGACGCGAAGAAGGAACAGATCGTCAGCGGGTGAACAACGAATTAGCCGCACGATGAACGCAGAGAAGACACGATGAAAACAGAAGAGAATTTGGAGACTTCTCGCTGGACGCGACAACTTCAGGTGGCCTGGTTGCCGGGTAATAGTGCGTGCGGCTTCCGAGATCGCGCGTCCGCGCTCTGTTCTTGGGCG
>JAKEEV010000724.1 GCA_022616395.1 Planctomycetia bacterium
CCTGGGCGAACGGCTCACCGCCCCAGGAATGGACGGATGTGCCGATTGATCGCTACCATGTCGTGACGCAAGGGAAGAAGGAACTCGGCACTCCGCGAAAGCGCCAGTGAGCGCAAATCAGAGCCGCGACCGTGAGGGAGCGATCTTGGGTAACCGCTCCCTGACGGTCGCGGCTCTGATTTGCGCTCCCTGAGGGTCGCGGCTCTGATTTGCGCTCCCTGAGGGTCGCGCCTCCGACTGATAATCATCGCTTCCCGGCGGGGCGTGTGTTCCAGATGCGGTCATAGTCGGCCAGATGCGCTGGGCGCGGGTTCTTCGTGGGGTCGTAGGGGAACTTCGGCATCGCTCGATACGGAAGCGGGCCCACATTGCCACCGGTGAGCGTTGTCGGGGCCGCGTCCTTGCAGTAACCCCAACTGTGAAGCACCATCGAACGCTCCCAGTTTGCAGGAATCGGAGGAAGCGCGGATGCGTCAAACTCCGCGGTCACTTCATCGCCCGGTCCGCCGATCACGTGTCGGTCGTCGGTCGCAGTGAGCAATTCGGTCACTTCGCCTGTTCGCGTGAGCTTTCCGCGCCACTTCGTTACGCAAACCGGTTCGAGCCGCGCGTAGTCGTAAGCAATCGGCAATTTTCCGTTCGGTCGATACTCCTGCGCGAACCCGCGATACTCCAACGACGCACGCGATACCGGTAACTCGCGCACGGACGATTCGATGTCGGTAGTCGGCGCGACAAACACCTGATCCCAGTAAATCTGAAGGTTTGTGCGGATGCGCACCGGCCCGCCAGTCGGGTTGATCCAACCCGTGATGTCTTTGGTCATCACGCGAGTCAGTCCCGCGGGAATGCCGATCTCGCCGAGTGTCTTCCAGGCGCCATCGGGTTGCTTTTGTTCGAGAACCGGCCAGAGCGGAGGAACTCCGGCCTGAGTCGCGGCATAGATCGACTCGGGGAACGCGTAATCCGTCCACCCCGCGAGCACCAGATACGTTTTCCGACCCGGAGGGAGCGCCTGGAATTGCCCGTTGAAGTCGAGTTCCACGAAATGATCCTCCGCGAAGCCAAGCCATGAGCGAATGGCAAACCCATCGGCGTGCTTGCCGTCGCGCTCGCGAAGAGTCGCTGTGAGGTCGCGGCCCTTATGATCTGTCGCTTTGGCTGCGAACAGTCGCTCGGAGTCGCGGAAGTAGAGCCGGTCCTGTGTCGGCTGTGGGCCTGAAGTCGCGAACCGCTCATCTGGGAATACGCTTGTACCGATCGGGTGGTCGATCACGTCCAGACGCAAGCGGTCGAGGTACATCACTTCGTCCATCGGTTCGCCAATCTTCAGCACGAACTTGCCATTGAGAGGAGCGAGTCGGCCCGGTTCGATCTTCACGGATTCTTCCGGTCGCGGAGGACGCACGGAACCATCCGGCCCGGATTCCCCCACTGCTCCCGCGCCCAAGAAGTCGGTGATGTAGACGAACCGCTCGCCGTCCCAGGTAAAGAGAATCGGGCACGAACTCGGCTTGCGATTGAGTTCAACGACCGTGGC
>JAKEEV010000725.1 GCA_022616395.1 Planctomycetia bacterium
CCAGAGGTCCTTGTGAATCGCGCAGTTGCCGGAACGCCGGGACTTGCGTGGCCTCAAGCCGGGCCACCGCGCCGGGCGTGTGGGTTGCCTGTCCTGGTCCCGGCACCGGACCGGGTTGCACTGGCCCCGGCTGAACGGGGCCGGGAGGTGTTGGTTCTGGTTCGGTTTTTACGGTTGCTGGCGTCTTCGACGAACCGAAGATCGCATAAAGCACCCCGACGAGCAACAGAAGCCCCACACCACCCGCGACGAGCTTTCCGCGACCCGAGGAGAGGAACCGCTTCCACGCCGGGCGATTGTTGAGAGCCGTTTGGGTCTTCGAGGCTCGGATAGTGGTAGTTGATGGCGCTCCGGTGGGCAATCCGAAACTGTCCGGCAGCCACGGAGTCAGAGCGGCGATCACTTCACGCCCGGTCTGGAAGCGCTCACGAGGTTCCTTGGCCATCATGCGCGCGATGACCGCGCTCAACTCGCTTGGAACATCGCTCCGGACCTTGCTGAGATTGGGTGGAGCCGCCATTTGATGTTGAGCAAGTTTTTGCGCGGTCGAGCCGTCGTAAGGTGGTTTTCCGACTGTCAGGGCGTAGAACGTGGCTCCCAAACTGTAAAGATCGCTTCGCGAATCGAGCAGGATGTTCAGAGCCTGTTCCGGGGAGAGATAGTCAGCCGTTCCAGTGATGACGTCTTCGCCCAGGTTGCCAGTCAGCGCGTCGTTGGGGTTCACCACCGAGCGCGCAAGCCCCATGTCGAGAATCTTGACGATTCCATTCTTGGTGAGCATGAGGTTGGCGGGCTTGATGTCGCGATGAACGAATCCCTTCTCGTGAGCGTGCTGAAGCCCGGCCGCCGCTTGAGCGATGTAGTTCGCCGCCTGAGTGTAGTGGAGCGAGCCAGTCTGTTCCAGGAGGGACTGGAGATCGACTCCATCCACGTATTCCATGACAAGGAAGTGAATGCCGTTGAGGTGGGTGATGTCATGGAGCCGGACGATGTTCGGATGGTCGAGTACCGCAGCGGCTCGGGCTTCGCGGAAGAATCGCTCCAGGGCGAGCTTCTCGCGGGCTTGCTCCTGAGTGAGTACCTTGATCGCGACCTTGCGGTCAAGCCCCGCGTGTTCCGCGAGATACACAATCCCCATGCCGCCCTTACCAATCGGCCGCAGGATGCGATACGGCCCCAGAACAAGTCCGCGAAACTTGCCCGCGAGGATGTTCTTCGCCTGGAACGATGTCAGCACCTTCGCCCGGATCAGAGCCTCAGCGCAGGCGTAAGGCTCCTCGGGAAGATCGTACTCTTCGGCAAGTCGAGCGAGGGTCTTCGGGTCACTCAGGCCACTCTTCTGAACCAAGTCAAGGAAGTCCGTGGCGGTAGCGGGCGAGGGCATGGGAGGAGGCGTGAATTGAGGGAGGGGAGGTTTCTGTGAAACCGTAGAACACACTTCTTTGCAATTCCGCGGGCCACTCACTTTTCGCGTCGGCTGAATCCTTCTCGTTGTCGGGCATGAATGGATGAACGCGAACGTCCTCGACTTCGCGAACCTCATGACGAACGGCAACCGGACGAGCGAACTCACCCGTTTGAGTACCTCTTCCGGGTTTGGGAAGCAGCCACTTGTTTGACTCCTCTGCCGTCGCGATAATTGCCCACGTCCTTCCACTCAGTGGAGACCACAAATGTCTCGCCGATTGTTCTTCCTCCCCCTTGTTCTTGTGCTCCTCTGCCTCGCCGCGCTCCCCGCGTGCAAAAAGAAGGCTCCCGATACCGGAGGCCAAGGCGATCCGCCTCCCAGTCCTGGGCCCACCCCGCCCCCGGCCGTCAGCTCTGAACTTTTTCTGTTCGCGCACCTGAACACGAAGCAGATTCGGGATAGCGCTGTGTTCAAGGAAGTGAAAGACGCGTTCGCGAAGTCTGGTGGATCGGAGTTGGATGCGCTTGAAGGAGAGTTCGCGAAGGAAATCGGAGTTAAGCCGACCGAGATCGATTCCGTGACGGTCTGCGTCCCGGAGTTTCCGACCGACGATGATGACGCGAAGTTCATCGTGATCGTCTCGGCGAACAAGGCATTCAACAAGGCCAGGGTGTTCGGTTTTCAACTTCCCACGAAGCCCGATTCGCGCGGCCTCTACCCGGCCGGCAAAAAGTACGTGTTCGTCCCCAAGGGCCAGAAAGCTCCAGAA
>JAKEEV010000726.1 GCA_022616395.1 Planctomycetia bacterium
GCACATGACAGCCATTGATCGGCAATCACAGACCCGGTAGCCTTCGTAGCGCGAAGTGTGACCCTGCAACCCAATCACCGGCTCACGGAAGAGGCGGCACATGAACTTCTTCGTCGGCACCAGCGGCTATTCGTACCCGGAGTGGAAGGGCACGTTTTACCCCGCGAAGATGCCCGCCAAGCAGATGCTCGGCTTCTACAGTGAGCGCTTCCGCACAGTCGAGATCAACAACACCTTCTACCGCCCGCCCACGGCTCAGTTACTCGAAGGGTGGGCGAGTCAAGTTCCCGCTAACTTCCGATTCGTGCTTAAAGCTCCGCAGGAGATTACGCACGTCAAACAACTTCGCGATGTGGGCGAGATGGTGTCGTCACTCGTCGAAGTTTCCAACACGCTGAAGGAACGACTTGGGCCGCTGCTCTTTCAACTGCCGCCAAGCTCCAAGAAAGACACAACTCGCCTCCGCGCGTTCCTCGCCCTGATTCCACCTTCAGTTCAAATCGCATTCGAGTTCCGGCATCAGTCGTGGTTCGCCGACGAGGTGTTCGGACTGCTCCGCGAGCATCACTCAGCGCTCTGTGTGGCGGACGCGGAGGACGATCTGGAAGTTCCGTTCGTATCAACAGCCGAGTGGGGCTATCTGCGACTCCGTCGGCCCGATTATGACGACGTGGCACTGAAGACTTGGGCAAAGCGAATGCACGAGCAACACTGGCAGGACTGTTTCGTATTCTTCAAGCATGAAGACGCGGGGAAAGGCCCTCGGTTGGCGTCGCGGCTCCTGGAATTGCTCGCGGATGATTCGACACGCAAGCTCGCCGCGTAGAGGAATGTCCGACTCCGCGGAAGCGGACATTGCGTTGCGACACGCGTTCGGATAACTTCCCCTCAATCCACACGAGTTGAGGGAACTTACCGTGAGCGAATCTCAATCGTCTCCTGTCTTCCGGTTCGATGGCGGCGACCCCGAAATGCAGCGCGCCCACGAGAACGCACGTGAGACGTTCCGCTTCTTCTGGCGCGAAGTCGCGTGGGAGCGTCGGCGAATCGTCCCGGCGCTGGACATGGCCTACGTCAAAGCACCCTTCTCCGACGGCAAAAAAGCGAAGCGCGCCGCCGGAGTGCCGAACGTCGAACACATGTGGATGTCCGAGATCGAATTCGACGGCGAGTTCGTCACCGGCGTGCTGATGAACTCTCCAAACTGGGTGAAGTCAGTCAAGGAGGGCGATTCCGTTCGCATTCCGCTGAGCGAGATCAGCGACTGGATGTACGTCATGAGCGGCGTCGTGTACGGCGCGTTCACGGTCAACCTGATGCGCTCGCGAATGGGAAAGAAGGAGCGCAAGTCACATGACGACGCGTGGGGGCTGGACTTCGGCGACCCAACCAAGATTCGCATTGCCAGGAAATCGACGAAGGGGGACAAGGTGCAGACGGTTTGGTTCGGCGATCCAGAGGCCGACACGCAGGAACACCCGATGAGCGTGAACATGATATGTTCGTTCAAGGAGCAAATCGCGCAAGACCCATCATTCATTTCCGACACCGACGACAATGGCTGGACGCTTCTGCACCAGGAGGCGCTCGCGGGGAGTGCAGCCATCGTGAGGGTACTTCTCGACGCCGGTGCCGACCCCAACGCAAAAACCAACGACGGCAAGACAGCGCTTCAACTGGCTCAGTCCCTTGGTTGGGAGAATGTCGTTGAACTGCTGACGCGGAAGTGATGCCGGAAGACCAAGCAAGCCGAGCAACCGATGCCGACCGACGACCAGCGAGCATTGTGGTCCGCGATTCGGGCGAATCCGCTTGAGGATACTCCGCGGCTCATGTACGCCGACTGGCTTCAGGAGAACGGAGACGAAGCACGCGCGGAGTTCATTCGCTTGCAGTGTTCGATTACACATCTCGATCCCGACCGGCGGAAGGGCAAGAAGCAGCGACTGGCGCTGGAAGCACGCGAGAAAGAACTCTTCACCGTCCACCGCGACAAGTGGCTGGCGCCATTCCAAGCAATATTGACCGCCTCGTATCGCTGGGATTCGGGAGGTCGCTGGTTTTCGGGAGCTCGCTTTGTGGAGATGCCTTTCCGCCGCGGATTTCTGGCCGGAGCGGAGTTCACGTTGATCAGCGCCCGAATGCTTGCCGAGGCGGGCGACGAACTCGAACCGGTGGACTGCGTCGAGGTCAGAGGCGGGCGTGATTACGACCACGCGAGCGTCGTGTTGATCGGCCAGTGGTCGGGGGCAGGCTGCGTGACCTCGTTGGTAATTAGCGGGGCCACCAACGCGGACGTTGCCGCGATCGTTCGGCCAGACTACTTGAGGAACCTCTCACACCTCAGTCTGTATGGAAACGTGACTGATGTCGGCGTCGAGGAACTGGCCGCCTGGCCGCGTGCCGCGAGTTTGAAGTCGCTTCATCTGGGCTGGAACCCGATCACCAACCGCGGCGCGTTCGCCCTGGCTGGTTCGCCGTATCTGACCGGCCTCACCAATCTCGATTTGCACCAAACCCGGATCACGCACGAGGGCTTCGTGCGCCTGCACGACCGGTTCGCCCACGCCCTACAAATCTCGTCCGCGACCCCGTAGCCGTCCGCCCTCTTCACTTCTTGAGCGCTTTCTCGATTGCTTCGTTCATGCGCTTTTCGCTGCCGGGGTTGACCCAACACCAATCGTTGAGATTGCTGTCGTTCTCCTTCCACGCGCGCTCAATGGGAATGTAGCCCGGCCCGCATTCGCCGTACCC
>JAKEEV010000727.1 GCA_022616395.1 Planctomycetia bacterium
CTTTGTCGTAATTGGGTATCTTCATCGTTCATCCCGCCATTTCCAGTCCCGCGAGTGTGCCCTTGCTGGTGCCGAACTTATCGATTTCCAGTCCGAGGCGCTGGAGCATCGAGACGAAGAGGTTCGCCAGCGGAGGGCCGTTCTTCGCGTCGAATGCGAGGTACTGGCCGTGCTTGAAGCCGCCGCCGGCGAGCAGCATCGGCAGGTTCTTGCACGAGTGGCTGTTCCCGCTGCCCAGGTTGCTGCCGAACATCACCATCGTGCGATCCAAGACCGTTGACGCATCCTCTTTCGATTGCTTCAGCTTTGTGAGCAGGTCGTGGAGGAGCTTGAGCGTTTCGGTTTCGACGATGGCGAGTTGCTTGAGCTTGTCCGGGTCTTGCCCGTGGTGCGAAAGGTTGTGGTGATCGAATGATACGCCCGGAATCGGCGGAACCTGGCTCGCCCCGCCGAGCAGAATCGTGATGAACCGCGTCGAGTCGGTTTGCAGCGCGAGGTGCGTGAGGTCGAAGAGCAACTTCGTACGGCCGAGCAGGTCCGCACTGTTCATAATGTTCTGCGGCTGCTTTGCGTCCACTTTGGGCTTGGGCTTCTTCGACCACTCCTCCGCCTTCGCCAGCCGCTTTTCGAGATCGCGAACGCTCGTGAAGTATTCGTCCAGCTTCTCCTTGTCCGCCGAGCCGACTGCGCCGGACACTTTCTTCGCCTGATCCCCCACGGTGTCGAGAACGCTTTGCCCGTCGCGAAGCTTGCGAATCTGAGCCTCCACATCGTCCTTCTTGCCGTCAATGAACAGCCGGGCGAACACCTGAGCCGGCCAGCAGTCGGAAGGCACAAGCGCCCCGCTGCGAGTCCACGACAGGCTGAACCCTTCGCCCGCGAGCGACAGGCTGGGGAAGCGCGTCTCGTCGCCGATGTGTTCGGCCGCGAGTTGATCGACCGAAATGCTGTTGCGGAACCCCACTCGGCGTTCCGGGTGCTGCGCCGCGGTGAGATAGGTGAAGATCGAATCGTGTCCGGAATCGACACCGACATGCGACAGTCCGCTCATCACTGTGAAGTCTTGCTTGAAGTCTTTCAGCACGTCCAGGTAGGGCGTGAGCGCGTAGTCCTTGCCGGCTTTCTCCGGGAAGAAGTGCGCCGGGTGCAAGCCAAGCGGCGTGCAGATGAGCACCATACGCCGCGGAGTCTTCGCGGGCGCTTCAGCGCGCGCGGGTGTGGTTGCGTCGAGCATCGGCAACGCGAGCGAGACCCCGGCGGCCTTGAGCATGTGGCGACGAGTCAGTTTCATGGCAGCCTTTCGTAGGACAGGCATCCGGCCTGTCATTTGGAGTCAGACAGGCTAGAAGCCTGTCCTACTTGTGCTGGAACAACTTGCTCTGCACGACTTCATGCACGAGCGTCCGCAGTCCGTAGTTCGTGTCGCGCACCTTGCGCACGATTGCGTCAATTTCGGCTTGATCAGGCCCGGTGGGAGGCGCTCCGGTCGAGTAGGTTACAAGTTTCTCGGCAAGTGCGCGAACCAGTTGATCCTTGTCCTTCACGAGAATCTGCTTCAGTTCGTCGATGTTCGCGAACTTCTCGCCGCCGGGCATTTCGTCGGACGGGTCGATCTTCTTCCCCTCGCCGTAGAGCATCCGGCGGCCGTCAATGACAACGGCCTTCCCGCCGATGACGCGATAGTTCTCGCGCCAGCCTCCGATCACGTCGAAGTTCTCCAGTGCGAACCCCGCCGGGTCGATCTTCGCGTGACAGGCATTACAGGTTGGCGTCGAGCGGTGCTTGGCAAGCTGATCTCGAATCGTGGTCGCCCCTCGAATGTCCGGTTCAACCGCGGGCACGCCACCCGGAGGCGGCGCGGGCGGCTTGCCGAGAATCCGATCCATCACCCACGCCCCGCGAACAACCGGCGATGTGTTCGTGCCGTTGGCGGTCACCTTCAGCACGCTCGCCATCGTGAGTAAGCCCCCGCGATGGCTGTTCGGAGGCAACTTCACTTTGCGGAACGCAAAGCCGTCCACACCGGGAATGCCATAATGCTTCGCGATGCGGCCGTTGAGGAACGTGAAGTCGGACGCGACGATGTTCGCGATGCTCAGGTCGTTCTTGAGTAGTTCGTCGAAGAATAAGTGCGTCTCCTTGAGCATTGCGACCTTCAGCGCATCGTCGAACTCTGGGTAGAGGCGATGATCGGGGAACGTGAAGTCGATGTCGCGTAAGCCCAGCCACTGACCGACGAAGTTCTCCGTGAACTGAGCCGCTTTCGGACTCTTGAGCATCCGCTCGACTTGCGCGCGAAGCGTGTCCGGCTGCGAAAGGTTGCCCGCCTCGGCGAGCTTCAAGAGCGTTTCGTCCGGCATCGTGCTCCACAGGAAGTAGCTCAACCGAGACGCGAGCGCGAAGTCATCGAGCTTGCCGGGCTTCTCGCGAAGGAAGAGGAACTCCGGCGAAACCATGATCGCCTTTAATCCCACGCGTACAGCCGCTTCAAAACTGTACTTCTCCGCGAGCCGCTTCTTCACGTTGGTCAGGTACGGCTTGATTTCTTCCTCGGTGACCGTGCGGCGGAAGGCGCGCCGCGCGAAGTTCCGCAGAAGCTTCGCAGCGTCGGCCTCTGGATCCTTCGAGGTCACTTCGACACGATTGCGGTTGTTGAAGACCGGTGCCTTGCCCTGCGGCAAGTCCCCGAAGATGCGCGTGTGACTTTCGGGCGGCCAGGTGTCGTGCAGCGGGCCTTCGACTTCTACATACTGAACCGCCAGCCCCGGCCCGGTGTACTTCTCCGCGCCAACTTTGGTGACAGTTTGCGCAGTGGCGAGTCCGTAAGGCGAAATCCGAACGTGGTTCCGCGCTTCAAAGTGATCGATGAACTCGAAGACTTTCGGTTTGTCGGCGGGTGCGTCGAAATAATCCACGAGATGGTTCTTCGTGCCCATCAGCATCGGCCCGGCATCGACGCGGAAGCTGACCGGCTTGCCATCGCTCTGCACGGCCTGGGCCGAGATGCGGATACGGTACTTTCCGCGATCCGGCGGATAGAACTGGCCCACGGTGATCGAGTTCCACGCGGATGAACTGAACATCACGAGCGCATCATCCTGATGCAGAAAGACGCTCTCCTTGGTCGTCTTGACGTAACGCTCATCCTTGAGGCTGAGCCGTTTCTTGACGAGCGGCGGCTTGGGATTGTTCGCGATGGCGAAGGCAAGCGCCTTGTCCGCGGCTTCGAGGTAACTTTCGATGAGGAATGACGAGACATGATGAGCGTCGCCGCTGGTGTCGAAGCCGTTGGCGGTGGAATCGGCCGGCAGCATCTCCTTCAACTCGACGTCGATGCCGAGCAGATCGCGAACGGTGTTCTCGTACTCGATGCGGTTCAGCCTCCGCGTTGTGGCTCGACCTTGCTTCGCGCGCCGATCCAGTTCCGCGGCTTCGAGCCGCCCATCCAGCCACGCTTGAAGTGCGCCGGCGTCCTTCGGGTCTGGCCGCGGTTTCTTTTCCGGCGGCATGTTGCCGGATTTGAGTTGAATTATCGCCGCGAGCCAGAGTTCGCGGTTCGCCTTGTCGCTCAGGTCCGCCGTGAGCTTGTCGAGGGCGATATCCGCCTTCGGTTTCGCACCGCCGTGGCATTCCAGACAGTGCTTTGTGATAAACGCTTTCGCGCCTGCATCGGTGGTCTTCGCCTCGGGTGGTGCGGGCACCGTCCGCAACGGCGGATCACCGTGCCCAATGGAACAGAGCGCGATCACAAGAGCTGCAACGAGCGCGAGTCGGAGAGGCGTCATGGAGCGGAACTCCGCGACCGGAGTTGAGGCGGGAAACTTCAGCAGTAATTCAATAGTAGCCGACAATGCGGAGCGGAGCGAGTTACTTTGCTTCTTTGAACGCCACTTCCTTCAGGCGTTTGAACTCCGCTTCGATGTCGTTGCCTTCGTAGAACGAGAGCCAGCCGCGGACGCTTTTCGTCTGGCCGGGCGCGCAGTCTTCCACAACAGGATCGGCGTGAACGCACGGGCATGGCGGATTCGCCCACGCTCGCCCGCAGCGCTCCCAGCCGGTAATAATCCAACGCTTGCCGGTTTTGTCTTTGCACGCGGCGAACGGAGCAGCCAGCTTCTTGTTGTCGTTGGTGAGCGCGGAGAAGTCATTCAACCCCGCGAGCATCACGCACATCTGCACGCGAAGACCCGTCAGCCTTTCGTTTGAATTGTTCGTGACACGAAACTCCATCCGCACGCCATCCTTGCCCGGCGCGATGAATGCGGCGAGCGTCACCTTGTTCGGCAGCGTGCGTTCGAGCGAGAGTGAACCATCGAGCTTGCGGGTCCACTCCATCGCGTCGAGCGTGACCTTCTTCCTGTCCCAGGTGGTCGGAACGTGCGTGTGCGCAAGGTAAAGCAATTCCGGCTTTCCGTTTGACTCGAACCAGACCGCTTCGGGCACATCCGCGACCGCGTAGCCGCCATCAGTCCACGGCGCAAAAACACTCGCCTTCGTTTCGCGCTGAGGGCGGATCGCGCCGTCGCGGAAGCCGATTCGCGGATGTCGCCCGCCGGGGAACGGCAACACAAGCAGCGGATCTCCTTCCTTGCGCTGCGGTCGCCTGGTTGGGTCGATGCCGAGTCGCTTCGCGGCCGCGGTCGCTTCATCGGAAGTCAGTCCGAGTGCGGCACCGGCCTCCGCGAGCGAATAGCGGTGATGTACCAGCATGTTTTCGAGCCAGAACTTGAGGTCCGTATCGTTCTTCGCCGGTCGGAAGTTCCTCCCATCGTGCTTTGTCTCGAGCAACTTCTTGCGGTCCTCGATCACGCCGAACGGGTCGCGCGGGTTCACTTCGGGATCGACATACTTCGCCAGATCGCGCATCGCGATCACCGTGAACTTGTTCTCCGCGAGGTACTTCATGTACGACTCGAATTGCTCTTTGGTGGAGTTCACCCAGTCGTGCGCGGTGTCCGGCACGCCGTGGAACTGAAGCACCGCGATCTTGCCGTGCTTCGCCTGCGCCACAGCCGATTTGAAGTCGTCGAGCGTCCACGCGGGCCGGGCATCGCCAGCGGAAGGAATCAGTAGCGCGTGATCGAGTCCCGGCTCGTAAGCGAACCCGCGACCTTCCTTATAGGGATGCTC
>JAKEEV010000728.1 GCA_022616395.1 Planctomycetia bacterium
CGCTCCCTTGCGGTCGCGGCTCGTTAAGACAAGCGAATTCCGGCGGACAGCGGCGCGCCTCCGCCGTATTCTGTCCTAATCGGCACCGGCACGCAACCGGCCGCGTTTTCGACCTTGAGGATACTCCGTGAGTACGGTTCCCGCTTCTGCTCCTTCCGCAAATTTGACTTCGGTTCCGTCCGCTTCGCCGCAAGCGGCGGTGGTTCACAAGCGCCGAGTGATCTTCTGGTTCCTCGCGGCCATTGTCATCATTCACTTGACGGTGCCGCTCGCGTTTTTGCCGTACACCTTCGTGTGGTGGGGAATCCTCGCGCTACTGATCGGTAACTTCATCTTCGGTTCAATCGGCATCAACCTTGGCTTCCACCGAATGCTCACGCACACCGCGGCGAAGTTCCCCCGCCCGCTCGAGCGCCTCTGGGTACTGTGCGGCGTGTGCAGTATGGAAGGCTCGCCGTTGTGGTGGGTTTGCACTCACCGCATGCACCACCAGCACAGCGACGAAGAAGGAGACCCGCACAGCCCGCAAGACGACTTCTACTGGGGCCACATGGGCTGGATTTACACCGCCGATCCGCGACGCAACTCGCTGGACACTTACGCGAAGTACGTCCCCGACCTCATGAGCGACAAGTTCCTTCGCTGGCTGCATCGCGGGGAGAAGTGGTTGTGGGTGTGGGCGGCTCATGTCGTGTTGCTCACTGCAATCGGCTTCGGGCTTGGATTTGCGTTCTTCAGCACGACCGCCGACGCGGTGCAGTTCGGCGTGCAGTGGTTCTTGTGGGTTGTGATTGTGCGCACGGTGTACGTGTGGCACATCACCTGGCTTGTGAACTCCGCGTCTCACCGCTGGGGCTATCGAAGTTACGGCACCAACGACGGCAGCCGCAACAACTGGTTCGTGGCCTTGCTTACCAACGGCGAGGGTTGGCACAACAACCATCACGCAACCCCGCGCGCCTGTTCGCAGGGTCACAGATGGTGGGAAATCGACCTCACTTATACTTTCGTCCGCGCGCTGCAAAAAGTTGGTCTCGCGTGGGACGTGGTTCCTGTCAAGGTTCCCAAGCACATTCGCGAGGCCGATGCTTCGGACCAGGGGTTGAAACCCCCGGCTACTTCCGGTGACCCCGTTCGGGGTTCAGAAGAGAGCTGATCGAAAATGTCTTTGCGACCCCGAAGGGGTCACCGACAATAGCCAGGGGTTTCAACCCCCTGGTGCTTTCATGCGTTTAATCGGCCTGTTGAATGGCGCCCAGGCAAAGCACGGTTACCTGAGCCAGGACACACTTCGCGCGCTGGCTCAGGAAGCCAACGTTCCGCTCCACCGGCTTCAGCAACTCGTTTCGTTTTACCCATCGTTTCGCACAACTCCTCCTCCGCGTGTTGAACTCGCGGTGTGTCGCGATATGTCGTGTTACCTGCACGGTGCGGAAGCCTGCTCGAAGAAGCTCCAGGAACTCGCGAGCGATGCAGTGGAGGTGCGCGAAGTCTCGTGCATCGGCCGCTGCGATAAAGCACCAATGGGGATGCTCAACCACGAACCAATCCCGCTCGCGGACTTTGAACAAGTAAAGGCGTGGGTGAAGGAACCAGAAAGCGTACCTCACTTCGATCAGCCACCGCCTTCGGGCTGGAAGATCGACCCGTACTCGACTCCCGAAGCTCGATATGGTGCGTTCCGCAAGCTCGTTGGCATGTCGCGTGCCGAGGGCGAAGCGTGGGCGTTGGCTGAACTGAAGTCATCCGGCGTTCGCGGAATGGGTGGAGCCGGTTTTCCCGCAGGCAGCAAGTGGGCGCTGGTGAAACAAGAACCGCGCTTTCCGAAATTCGTCATCTGCAACGCGGACGAGAGCGAGCCGGGCACATTCAAGGACGCGAAGATCCTCGCCGATCTTCCTCACCTCGTTCTTGAGGGAATGATTCTGGCCGCGTACACGCTCGGCGCGGAAACCGCAATCATCTACCTCCGCCACGAATACGAAGTCGAGCGCGGCCGACTTCAAAGCGCAATTGATGCGGCTTACGCCAGCGGGTTGCTTGGGAAAAACATCCTCGGCACCGGTGCGAACCTCGACATCACGATCTTCGTCTCGCCCGGCGGCTACATTCTCGGAGAAGAAACCGCGCTACTCGAAGCTCTCGAAGACAAACGCGGCGAACCGCGAAACAAACCGCCCTTCCCCGGCACGCACGGCCTGCACGGACAGCCAACGCTCATCAACAACGTGGAGACGTTCGCGCACATTCCCGGCATTCTGATGAACGGAGGCGAGTGGTGGAAGTCGCAGGGAAAGAATGGCTGCGCGGGATTGAAGTTCATCGCGGTATCGGGGCACGTTGAGAAACCCGGCGTGTACGAAGTGCCTCTCGGCACGACCGTGCGCGAACTGATCGAGCTTGCCGGCGGCATGAAGGACGGCAAGAAGTTGCTCGCGTTCGCCCCGGGCGGGGCATCGTCGAACTTTCTGCCCGCGGACAAGGTAGATGTGAAGCTCGACTTCGCGGAGTTAACGAAAACCGGCTCGATGCTCGGCTCCGGCGCGCTGGTCGTGGTCACCGAAGGAACCGATCTGCTCGCACTTGCAACGAACGTGACGAAGTTCTTCCGCAACGAGTCGTGCGGCAAGTGCGTGCCGTGCCGCGTCGGTTCCGAGAAAGCAGTGGAGTTGCTCGACGCGGTACTCGATGGCCGCGCGCCACGAACAGCGCTCGATGTGCTTCCCGACCTCGGCGAAACGATGGCGCTCACCTCTATTTGCGGCCTGGGACAAGTCGCGGTGGCCCCGGCGCTATCAATCCTCAAGAACTTCCCGAATGCGGATCGCCAATGACGTACATCGAAGCTCCGACAGACTACGAAGGCTCTGAGCCAAGCCTGTTCCTGGCGGGCGGGATCACCGGCACGAGCGACTGGCAAAGCGAACTTGTCGCTCTTCTCGCCGAGTTGCCACTCGTGGTACTCAACCCGCGCCGGAAAAACTTTCCGATTGATGATCCCTCCGCGGCACCGGCACAGATCGAATGGGAGTTTCGGCATCTGCGACGAGCGACCGCGGTGCTGTTCTGGTTCCCACCCGAAACGCTTTGCCCCATCGCGCTGTTTGAACTCGGCGGGCGAATCGCGGAATCACGACAAGGCTTGTTCGTGGGCACGCATCCCGAGTACAAGCGGCGACACGATGTCGAGATTCAACTGAAACTCGCGCGCCCGGAAGTCGCGGTCGCGTCTGATCTCCCGACGCTGGCCGAACAGGTCCGCACGTGGGTCACGCTTGGAAAAATGGTATGAACTCGCGCATCAACCTCACCATCAACAGCCAACCAATCGCCGTTCCAGCCGGGACGACGATCTACGATGCCGCAAAGCAACTCGGTGTCGAGATTCCGGTGTTGTGTCACCACCCGAAGATGGCACCGGTTGGCGTGTGTCGCATGTGCGTCGTTGATGTCGGTGGGCGCGTGCTGGCCGCGAGTTGCGTGCGCGTGTGCGAGGAGGGAATGAAGATCGAGACGCATTCGCCGAAGGTTGAGAAGCAGCGAAAGATGCTCACCGCGCTCTTACTCAGCGATCATCCGGTTCCGTGCGCGAAGGAACGCACAACGGGCGGAGACGAGCTTGATGAATTGGGGAGGCGGTATGGGCTGATCTCAGATTTCAGATTTCAGATTGCGGATTGCAAGAACGGCGCGGACAGTGCCTCTGTTCTTCTCAATCATCAATCACAAATCACAAATCACAAATCTCGCCCAACGGATACATCCAGCCCCCTAATCCAGGTTGATCATCAGGCCTGTATCCTCTGCGACCGCTGTATCCGCGCGTGTGACGACATTCAGTGCAACGAGGTCATCGGTCGCACGGGGAAAGGGTACACCACACGAATCGGTTTCGATCTCGACAACCCGATGGGAGAGTCTACATGCGTGTCGTGTGGCGAATGCGTCGCCGCGTGCCCGACCGGAGCGCTTACTAACAAGACTATATCACTACCTCTTGTTGAGAAAAAGGAACTGAAGGCAGTTGATAGTGTGTGTCCGTATTGTGGTGTGGGTTGCGCGACAACTTATTACACGCGAGAGAACAAGATAGTGATGGCGGAGGGCCGAGACGGGTCCGGTAATGACGGTCGATTATGCGTGAAGGGTCGCTATGGGTGGGATTATGCGATGCACGAGCAGCGGCTCACGCGTCCACTTATCAGGAAGTCTGAGTTCTACCCAAAAGGACCGCTCTCGCCGGAAGTCGCGGACAGCAAGGGCGGGAAGAACAAGCGCGTGGATTACGCTGATGTGATGCCGGCCTTCCGCGAAGCAAGTTGGGATGAGGCGCTCGACCTGATCGCTTCGCGACTGCTCGACATCAAGGCGAAACACGGCGCAAGAGCACTCGCGGGCTTCGGTTCGGCCAAGTGCAGCAACGAGGAAGCCTATCTTTTCCAGAAGTTGATGCGGGCCGCGCTCGGCACGAACAACGTCGATCACTGCACGCGACTCTGTCACGCTTCAAGTGTCGCGGCTCTGCTTGAAGGCATCGGTTCAGGCGCGGTGTCGGATGTATTCGCACACGCGAAGCTCGCGGACGTGATTCTGCTCACCGGCAGCAACCCGACCGCGAACCACCCCGTCGCGGCCACGTTCTTCAAGCAAGCCGTGAAGCAAGGCGCAGCGAAGTTAATCGTGATTGATCCCCGCCGGCCAGATATTGCGGACTTCGCGA
>JAKEEV010000082.1 GCA_022616395.1 Planctomycetia bacterium
AGCGGTTGAGCTTTCCCGCTCCCTTGCGGTCGCGGCTCGTTAAAAAAATGTCACACACAACTCCGGCCAACTGCTTCTGCAATTCAACTGTTCTTGATGGAACCACCCGTGACTGAACTCTCACCACAAGATCAGTTATCTCGTCTGTCGAGTGGATACTGGCACACGCAGGCAGTTTATGTCGCTGCCAAACTGGGAATCGCTGACGCTTTGAAAGACGGTCCGCGATCCGCTGATGAACTGGCGGCTTTGACGCAGACAAATCCGCGAGCGCTCTACCGACTGTTGCGCGCTTTGGCGAGCATCGGCATCTTTGTCGAAGCTGACCAACACCGGTTCGCGCTCACGCCGATGGCCGAATGCCTGCGGAGCGATGTGCCCGGTTCGGTGCGGTCGCTGGCAATCATGAGAGGAGAGTGGCAATACGAAGCTTGGGGCCAGTTACTCTACAGCATCCAAACAGGTCGATCCGCGTTCGAGCGGATTCACAAAATGCCTCTGTTCGATTATCTCTCCGCGAACCCGGAGAAGGGGAAACTCTTCGATGAGGCCATGACGGGGGTTCATGGACGCGAAACGTCCGCGATGCTGGATGCCTACGACTTCGCGGGCATCAGCGTGTTGGCTGACATCGGAGGTGGAAACGGAGAGGTGATCTCTTCGATCCTGAAAAAGTACCCGGCAATGCGCGGGGTGCTGTTCGATCAGCCTTCCGTGATTGAACGGACCAGAGCCAATCTGGAAGCCGCTGGGTTGGCGGCTCGTTGCGAGGTAGTCGCGGGCAACTTCTTCGATGATGTTCCTTCCGGTGCGGATGCGTATCTGCTCCGGCACATCATCCACGACTGGGACGATGAGAAGTCCGTCGCGATCCTCCGAAACTGTCGGGCCGCGCTTGGCAATCGAGGAAAGCTCTTGGTGGTGGAGGGGATTGTTCCACCCGGCAACGAGGCTTCTCTGAGCAAGTTCTTCGATCTAGCGATGATGGTCCTTCCGGGAGGCATGGAACGAACAGAAGGAGAATACCGGAGATTGTTCGAGGCGAGCGGATTTGTGCTTACGCGGATCGGACCCACGAAGTCGTGGATCAGCGTGATCGAAGGCCACCCGCGATAATCAGCCAATCGAGCGCTGCTTCATCGACCGGCGGAGAGTTGCGGGACGGGGAGCAGTTCGCGTTCGACCAGCGGAGGGAGCGCGAACTTCGTCGCCAGCGCCGAGATTGGTTCGCCCAGTTGCGGAATCTCGGCCTCCGCGAGCCGCCCAACGCGCTTGGCGGCCGCGAAGACCAGAGTTGGAATGCGTTCTGGCGGAATGCCCATGATTCGCGCGCACGTCGAATCCACCGCGACCGGATCAATGCCCATGACAAGCGCGCCGACATGCTTCGCGGTTCCGTGAAGCGGCCCGTCTCCTTCCATGCCGGTGATTCCGTCCACAATGGCGAGGTTCGGCGGTCGCGTGCAAGCAATGTCCACGATGCTGTTGGGGATCCCGCGCCAGTGAAGTTCGTTCTTCGGCCAGCCGTAGCAAATGCCCGGCAGCGTGCCGAAGAGATTCTTGAGCGAAAGCGTTACGCCGGCCCAGTGGTGAGTCTTGAGCTTGGGAAGCGAGATGAGTACATCCGCGGTGACCACCGTGCGCGACATATAGAGGTGATCGAGTTTCGTGAGTCGGCCGAAGTTCAGCATCTTCACCGGTTCGTCGTGGTTGATGTCCACGAATCGCACGGAGTGTTTCTCCAACACGGCCGCGAGTCCACTTTCGCGGGCGAGGAAATGCACGTTTCGCCAGTGCCCCGGCCCCTCCGCGACAATAATCTCCGCCGCGCCTTCTTTTTTGCAAAGAGTAATCACCGCGTCGATGACTCGCGGATCGGTGTTGATGACCCGATTCGGGCGGTATTCGACCAGGTTGGGCTTGAGCACGACTCGCTTGCCGGCCAGCGGACAGACTTCGCGGAAGTGCGCGAACTGTGCGGCGAGAATCTCGGCAAGCGGGGCGTCATAACTTTCCGCGCGGGCAATGTGAACGGCGGACGTGACCGGCAGCGGGCGGAGCCTCTGCATCCCGGCCGCGACCACTCCGCGAACCTTCGAGGCGATGCGGGAGAAGATGCCGGGCGAAGCCGGAGAACCCCTCCCCAACCCCTCCCCGAAATGGGGAGGGGCTAACTCCCCCTTCCCCGGGTGCGTCGATTACATCAC
>JAKEEV010000729.1 GCA_022616395.1 Planctomycetia bacterium
CCCGCTCCCTTGCGGTCGCGGCTCGTGAGTTGGCTGAGATTTCAAGTGTCCAAACGAGCCGCGACCGCAAGGGAGCGGGGGAATCCGCACTAGCAGTTCGGTTGTCAAAGATCGCTCCCAACCCATTCTCCAATCTACACCTAAAGTGAACATCTGTCTATGCCAGTTGCCATCCTCGGTTTGCGTTTTTTCGCGGTCCTCGCCTCGCTCAGTTGCCGGGGCGTGCAGGGTCGCGCTTCTGTGTCGAGTCCTGGCCTGCGACCTCGTCCAACCGTGGGAAGTTGGCTGAGGTGGCTGAAACAGCATGCCCTCTCCCCACGCCCAACTTGATACTACTGGTAACCGAGCGGATGAAAGTCCACCCGCTCGGTTACCCTCGCGGTTCGCCAAGAATACTCGCCGCTATTGCGGCGACCGCTCGCAGAGCGAGCGGACCACACTCACGCACCTCACACGGCCTACTACTTTGAAGCAGCGAGACGCGAGCCTTCTTGTGTCTAGTATCATTTTGAACGGAGGGTTCGCTTATGGGTCATGTTGTTCTGCTCGGCGATTCGATCTTCGACAACGCTCGCTACGTGCCGGATCGCCCCTGCGTCATCGAGCAAGTGCGGCGCGGGCTTCCGACTTCGTGGAAGGGAACGCTTGTCGCGGTGGATGGCCACACGGTCGAGGATATCGCAATGCAACTTCCGCGAGTGCCGGCCGATGCGACGCATCTGGTTGTCAGCATCGGTGGCAACGACGCACTCATGGCCAGCGGGTTATTGAACACACCAGTCGTTTCGGTGGGCGAAGCGCTGGCGATTCTGGCGGAAGTTCTGAGTGAGTTTCGCACGGGGTATTCCGCGATGCTCAACAGCGTGCTGGCGCTGGGCAAGCCCACGGCGATTTGCACGATCTACGACGCGATCCCGACGCTTGGCGATCCAGAGCGGGCAGCCCTCGCGGGCTTCAATGATGTGATTTCGCGCGCCGCGGGGAGCGCGGGTATTCCGCTCGTTGATCTGCGGATCATCTGTAACCACGCCGACGATTACTCGCCGCTTTCGGCAATCGAGCCATCGGTCGTTGGAGGAGCGAAGATCGCCGATGCGATTTGCCGGATGCTCGCGGGGCACGATTTCAGCAAGCCAGTGTGCGCGGTTTACGTCTGAGATGAGTTGGGATCGGTCTGCTTCAACTCTTCGACAAGCTCAGCCAGTTCCGTTGCGCTGGTGATGTGATCTTCCGCCTTGATCGACGCGAGGTAATAGGCCTCCATGTCCTGAACCGGGACTTTTATTCCACGTTGGGAAAGAGCAATCATCGCGTGAACGATCAACTCCGGCGGGAAACCGCGCAGCCGCAGACGGATGATGTCCACAATCGACACCGGCGTGCCAGTCAACAGCGCTTGAATCCACAGCCGTAAGTGGATGAAGAAGATCGCGAGGAAGACGAGGAAGACGACGACCATCATCGCCGCGACCCCGCCAACGATCAGGTTGTTCATTTCAGACCCCACCGCAACGGGTTCGTAGGACAGGCATCTTGCCTGTCTCTTTCTCGGAGCCGGAAGCGTCAGCGACGGTGCTTTCTCTTCGCTTTGCGACTGGAGAACCCGTCGCTGACGCTCTCTTTCTCGGAGCCGGAAGCGTC
>JAKEEV010000083.1 GCA_022616395.1 Planctomycetia bacterium
TATCAATTCACGGCCAAGGATGTCGGGTTGGACGACACCATCGACAGCGACGCTGATCCTGACGGATACACCGACTTCTTTGCGCTTGCCCCCGGCCAGAGCTGGTTCGACTGGGATGTAGGGGGCATCGCCATCTGACGGCATCAGTTCCTGACCCCGATAGGCGACCTGCGGAGCAGGTCGCCTACTCTTTGCCATACTTCGCGGTCCAGGTGCCCAGCAGTTTACACAGCTCCGCGGTGCCGAGGTCCTGGCCGATGTAACCGTCGAAGTTTGCTACCTTCTGGCCGAGCGCGAAGTCGGCGAGGTAACGGTCGATGGTCTTCTTTGCCACTCCAGTGATCTGGTGAATGCTCTCCGTGTTGTGACCGGCTCGGTGAAGCGCAAGGATGAGGTGCGGGCGGCCCTTCGAGATGCTCTGAGCTTCCGTCAAGAAGCGATACGGCCGACCGACGAACTTCGGGGCATCCGGTTTCCCCTTCGCCTTCTTGAGCGATAACCCCACGCGAGAACACTGATAGATGGTCGCTGTGCGTGGCTTTTCTGCTTCAACGATGTGCAGGGGTGAAGTGGCATCCCAGATCGAACGCGCATTAATAATGCCATCGAGAGCCGCCACGTTCGACGCTTTCGTTTGGGTCAGCAGGTGATCGACCATCACGCAAGGGCCATCGAGTATCGTCCCTTCGGCCGAGACGATTGTGCGAATCAGCAGTCCGAAGTAGGAAGTGCCGTCGCCAAGCGTGAGATCGAGTCCCTTGAACGACCCTCCTCGATACTCTCCTCGTGTGCGGTGGAAGTACCAGCGGCCGCTTTCGAGCTGAAGCGGGTCGCGGTGAGCGAATAGATCGGGATGCGGATCGCCGGAGAAGTACATTTCGAGTTCGGCAAACCGGTAGCGATTCCCCGCGACGATGAAATCGCATCCGTTGAGCAACTGTGCGGCGACTTCGGTGAACCAGGGATGAAACTTGTCGTCGGCATCAACGTGAGTCGGCTTGCGGCTCAGTTCAGACAGTGGGGGCATGGCAGTAGAACCTGTGAGGAAGGTCGATACCTTCAGGCCAAGCACGGAAACCGGACAACGATACGCCGAAGGTTGATTCCCCTCGTTCAAGTGTTCACCGTTCTTGCCTCGAACCGATGACCACAATCACGAGTACGAAGAGAATATCTTTGACAAATTCGGGGCGGTAGAGCAAAGCCACGAACAGCGACAAGATCAAGAGAAGGACTACCATACCCAACAGGATTACCTGCGAACGCATAAACACCTCCGAAGTTACTGCACCTTCAAGTTCTTCACCCACTCTGTCGCGCGTGCAAGCTCGGTGTCGGTGAGGCCGCCGGGGCGGTGGATGGCGGCGGTTGCCGCTCGGCCGCTCGTTTCGTCGGTTGCGGTCACTTCGATTCGCCCGTTGGTTGCGACTCCGCATCGCACGCGCACCGGAGAACCTTTCGGCAAGTTCGGAGGTAGCCCTTCGATCCAGCATTCGCCGACTGGAATACAGGCTTCCGCCTGATGAGCTTCTCCTTGCAGAATCCGCACGCGCACACGAGTCTGGTTGTCGGTCGCGGTGAAGTACACGCGCGCTGCGATTGCCGGTAGCTGCGTGTTCTTGGGAACGAGCTTGTCGTTGACGCGCTCCGAGCCGGAACGCACTTCGACGCCGAGGCTGTGTGCGTTCACGCTGATTTCGACCACATCAGCGAGCGTGGATTGCTCGGAGGGCTTACGCTCTCCGCTCGCTTGGTCTGTCGTAATACCTCCATGAACCGCTGCACCCCGCGCGACCACTTCGCTGACCGCAAGGCTGTGTTCAGGCGTCTTCCCGCTGAGTTGAGCGAGCATTCCGCCACACGCGGGCATGTGCGTGCTTCCGCCAACGAGCAACACGCGATTCACTGCGTCCCAGGTCAACCCGGCTTGCTTCAGGACTTGTTGCGTTGTGAGTCGCGTGCGAACGAGCAGATCGCGTGTGAGCGACTCGAACTCGGTTCGCGTCAGGGGGAGCGTGAGCTTGTGACCCGTGTGCGAAACGGTGATGCTGGTCTGTTCCACTTTGCTGAGTGTGCGTTTTGCACGTTCGGCTGCCGAGAAGAGCTGAGCGAGCGATTGCGGGTCGGCGCGCGGGTCTTCTCCAAACTTCTCGATGAACTTCTCCGCGGCCCAGTTCACCACGCGTTCGTCCCAGTCGCGGCCGCCCAGCCTCACATCACCTTCAATAGCGAGCACCTGAAGGCGCTTCGGGCCGAGTTTCACCACGGTGACATCGAACGTTCCTCCTCCGAGGTCGTAGACCAGCACTGTTGCCGGTTGAGCCACGGCTTCGCCTTGCTGCACGCAGTACGCCAGAGCCGCGGCGGAGGGTTCGTCAATGATGTCGATCACGTTTAACCCGGCTATCGTGCCCGCGTCCATTGTCGCCTTTCGGCGCGTGTCGTCAAAGTAGGCGGGCACGGTAATCACGCAGCCGCTTACCTCTCCGAGTTGAGCCACCGCGTCCTGAGCCAGTTTCTTCAAGATGATGGCCGAGAGTGTTTCCGGGCGGAACTCGCGGCCCGCGACCGTCTGGCCGTAGTCGGGCAAACCCATCCGGCGCTTGATGAGCATCGCGACTCGATCCGGTTGTTCGAGCGCCATGTCGAGAGCGAGTTGCCCGACCACCGCGGAACCATCCGGCGCGAAGTAGATCGCGGAGGGCGTGAGCACATCGCCATCGCGATTGGGCACGCTGAACGGCCGCCCGCGCTCATCCAACGACGCAACCGCGCAGAACGTGGTGCCGAGGTCAATGCCGATCAGAGACATGTGTGGAATGCGGAATGCGGAATCCGGAATGCGGAATGAAGACACTCCGCGGCCCGCACCAGCGCGGGTTATTCGATTGTAACGCGAATCGCCGTGGCGGTGTGAGCGGACAGAGATCAGAGGGCAGAGATCAGAAGACAGAGAGCAGTAATCAGTAATCA
>JAKEEV010000730.1 GCA_022616395.1 Planctomycetia bacterium
AAGGTCGGTCACATCGGCCGCGGAGAGGCAATCGGCTGCCACGCGGTTGTGTTGATTGAGCGATCTGGCGAACGGCCGGCGTAAGCCGGCTGGTGAGAGCGGTTCGTCACACCAGCCGGCTTACGCCGGCCGTTCGCCCAATAAGGATGAGCTATGGCTCTGCGCGTGTACAGCACGTTGGCCCATGAGAAAGCGGACGGCTCGGTGGTCCGCGAGAAGCAAGATTTCGCGGAAGTGACCGGGAAGAAGCCGGGCGAGACGGTGACGATGTACGTCTGCGGCCCGACGGTCTACAAGCCGAGCCACATCGGTCACATGGTCGGCCCAGTGATCTTCGACACGGTGAAGCGCTATCTGACCTACCTCGGCTACAAGGTGAAGTGGGTCGTCAACATCACGGACGTGGACGACAAGCTCATCAAACGCGCCGGTGAGTTGAACACCACGGTGCCCGCGCTCGCGGAGCAGAACATCGCGGATTACTTCGCGTGCCTGAAGGCGCTGAACATCGCCGTTGCGTCTCCAGATGGAGTGGATGAATTCCCCCGCGCGACTCAGCACGTTGGCGGCATGAGGGACGTTATCGCCGCTCTCATCAAGAAGGGTTACGCTTACGAACTCGACGACGGCGTTTACTTCGACGTGTCGAAGGACAGCGACTACGGCAAGCTCTCCAACCGCGACCCGGAGCAGATGGAAGCGGGGACGCGACTCGAAGTGAACGCGAAGAAGCGCAACCCCGGCGACTTCGCGCTCTGGAAAGGCGCCAAGCCAGACGAGCCGAGCGAGGTGCAATTCGACAGTCCGTTCAAGTGCGGTCGCGGGCGTCCGGGGTGGCACATCGAATGCACCTGCATGGCGATCAAGGTGCTGGGCGAAACACTGGACATCCACGGCGGGGGACTCGATCTCCAGTTCCCTCACCACGAAAACGAACTGGCCCAAAGCGAATCGCTCACGGGCAAGGAATTCGCCCACGTCTGGATGCACAACGGATTGCTGAAGCTGAAGGACAAGGACGGCAACGAAGCAAAGATGGCCGGCTCGCTCGGCAACGTGCTGAACGTGTGCGATGCACTGCGGCATGTGTCCGGAGACGTGCTCCGCTTCTTCCTACTCCAAACGCACTACCGCTCCCCGGTCGATCTCGGCATTTGGGATTGGAAGAACCCAGAGACGCCGATTCCAAATGGACTGATTGAAACCCAGACTGCACTTCAGAGTTTTTACCGTTTCTTCGAGAGGTATCAAAACGTCTACGGCATCGACTTCTATCAGCTAAGCCCGAGCGAACGCGATACCCCCATCACTGACACTGAATTGACTCCGGGGATGGAGAAACAACTGGAGATGTTCAAGGGCATCTTTTCTGCGTGGATGGACGACGACTTCAACACTGCTGCCGCGATCGGTGTTCTTTACGACTTGGTAAGGGAACTCAACAGAACGATCGACAGTCACGTGAAATTCCCCCTGAATGACCACATTGGTCACAAATACGTGCGGCGCGGCGTTCAATTACTTCGTGATCTGTCTTGGATTCTTGGTCTCTTCTGGGTTCCCCGACAACAACAGAAACTCGGCGGGGGCGATGCGCTCGTCGCGGGGCTGATGCAACTCATTATTGACGTGCGAAGTACCATCCGAGCCGAGGCAAAGAAGATCGCAGCGAAGGACGACCCGCTGAAAGCGATGCTCTTCGCTCAAGCAACAAAGATTCGCGAAGACCTCGAAAAACTCGGCGTGATCGTCGAAGACCGCCCCGGCGGAACAACGTGGCGCGTGGGCTGACCGCCGGGGCGTGATTCCCCAAGCCCGACGGATGGCGGAAAACCGGGAAATGAAAGCGCAACTCCGACATGGACAAGCGTTCACTTTAAGTGTAGAGTGGGGAATGGGTTGGGAGCGATCTTTGACAACTGAACTGCCAAGCCAGGAGAAATCATAAAGGCCACCCCCTGGCTTTATCAACCCCCAGATTTTCAAGGAGTTGGGGGCCATAACGGCCACCTCTTTGCAACGCAAAGTGACCAAACCCAACAAATCCTGGGAAAAACAAGAAGAGGAGAAAAGCAGGGGGGTGGCGGGGGGAGGGGGCGCCCGGAACCGGAATCGTTGAAATGAGCCGATCAAAGAGGTAGTTCCCATCCCACGAGGCCAAGTATGTCCACGCCGCAGCGAATTCTCGGACTCGACCCCGGATTGCAAGTCACCGGCTACGGCGTGCTCGAAGTCACCGAGCGCGGACCGCGAGTCTGCGACGCGGGCGTCATTCGCTCTGCCGAGGGTCGCGAGACTCCCGACATGGCACTTCGCTTGAAGGCCCTTTACGATGGGTTATGTGAAGTGTTGAACGAGTGGCAGCCGTCCGCGATGGCCGTGGAGCAACTTTATGCTCACTACGAGCATCCGCGCACGGCAATCCTCATGGCCCATGCACGCGGAGTGATTTTCCTGGCCGGAGCGGGGCAGAATATCCCCGTGATGAGCTACGCATCCACGAAGGTGAAGAAACTCGTAACCGGAAGTGGACGGGCGAGCAAGGAACAGATGCAATACGCCATCGGACGCGAACTGGGGCTGGCCGGTCCGCCCGAACCGCATGACGTGGCTGATGCACTTGCGATTGCGCTGTGTCACTACTTCGCCAGCGGAAACATCACAAGCGGTTCGCGTTCGGCTACATTCACTGGCGTGAACATGCAGGCGTTACTTGGCACTGATCCCGACGACCTGACTGAAGAACCATCAGAGCCGCGACCGTAAGGGAGCGGTGTTCAAATCAGAGCCGCGACCGTAAGGGAGCGGTGTTCAAATCAGAGCCGCGACCGTGAGGGAGCGGGTCTTTTGTCTGGACCGCGGGCCTCTGGCCCGCTTGTCACAGGCGGCCAAGATGGCCGCGGTCCATAAACACACGCTCCCTCGGTCGCGCACTCGGAAAGACAACGATGATTACCAAAATGACCGGCGTTCTCACTCAGGTTCTCGACGACGAGGCCCGGCTTCAGCTCGGCGCGTTCGAGTATCAGGTGTTGATTCCGGAAACTGTTCGCATGCGGCTTCAGCTACGAAAGGGGCAGGAGGTCACGCTCCACATCGTGGAATACCTGGAGGGCAACGCGGGAGGAAGCCGGTTCGTTCCGCGCCGGATCGGTTTTAATACTGAAACCGAGTTGGATTTCTTCGAGTTGTTCTGCACGGTCGAGAAGATTGGCACGAAGAAAGCGCTCAGGGCAATGGCCCGACCAGTGAAGGACATCGCGGATGCGATCAGCAGGCAAGATGTGAAGTGGCTCTCCACGCTGCCAGGTATCGGAGCCACGACTGCCGAGCAGATAGTCACAACGCTCAAGCGAAAGGTGGCCCCGTTCGTGGCGGTGAGTTCACCCGCGCAGCCCGAAGTCGCTGCCCCGAGCGCGGTGGTTGAGGAGAAGGAGAGCAAGAAAACGAAAGCCAACGGCAAGACAAAAGCAACCGAGTCCGAACAGCCCGCGACCGCGGTTACAACTGACGACTCCGCAATCACCGGTCGGCTGATCGAGGACGTGTACGAAGCTCTCATGGGCCTGGGTCACAATCCAATCGAAGCCCGCACGCGACTTGATGACCTGCTCACTTGCGGCAAGCCGTTCAAGACGCTTCAAGAAGCCATCACGCTGATCTACAGCCAGAAGGGGTGAGTTGGTTGCTGTCTCCAACTCGGAGTGATGATGAGCGATTTACTCTACTGGTCTGATGGCATGGAGAGTGTCTTTCGGGACCAAGTGGTTCTCCCCGTCAGCAACCACCCCAACACAGAGTTCTCTGAGAACATCCTTCTTGGGTATCCATTCGACCTCGTGCGAGAGGTGGTAATCGCGAAAGGGTTGGCAGATTTCAGTACAGTGCATTCCCACGCAACGTATGGGACACTTTCCGCGGAAGACAAAGTGCTGTTGTACAGTTTCATTAACTTCAAGAAGCACTTTTATGCCTGTCGGCTGACCTACGACACCTATCGGTCTGAGTTAGCGGGCTGGTGTGAGGGTGAAGCACCCCTGGCCATCGATCTCGGATGTGGGCCTGGGACGGCAGGGTTGGCGCTCTGTGATGCCTTTCCCGGTCGGAACTGGAATTACGTCGGGGTCGATACGGCCACCGCGATGCGACACAAAGCAGATCAGATGCTCCACGCAGCACAAGCCGCAGAGTTGTTCGGCCCGAAGGGAACGATTCGATTGTGCGAATCCTGGGAAGAGTGCGGGCCAGAGACGTTCCACTCGTCGGCCTCGCTCCTGATCATCTGCTCGTACCTCTTTGCAAGCGCGTCCCTCAACACCGCCATTTTACGCGGATTGGCGGACTGGCTTCGTTCAGTCTGTCACGTCGCGGAACGGCCTGTTGCTCTGCTGGTGTATTTGAATTCGACGAATCCGTACGCCAACATGAACTACGAGTACTTCAAGACATTGGTCGGGTTAGATCCGCAGGCCCATCAGCCAACGAGAAGCGAAGTCCGATTCCAGAAGAACCGCTCTGGCAGGGCCGTCGGGTCGGACGAATGTCTCCACGAACTACCGATACTCGAAGGAGGCTAGTCGTGTCCGTCCAGCCAACACTCTTTGATGAGGAGACGACTCCCGGTCGGATCGACGACTACCTGGGTGTCCCAGGGTTGATCCTGTACCGCAGTCTCCTTGACCACCAGGAACAAGTCGCGACGTTGACGGCAATTGATCGTCAACCCTGGCGCGATGACCTGAAACGCCGGGTGCAACACTACGGCTATCGGTACGACTACCGGGCACGAACTGTGGATCACTCGATGCGAATCGGGGAGTTGCCACCGTTCGCGGTGACTGTTGCCCAAAAACTGTTCGATTTGGGGTTGGTAACCGAACTCCCCGACCAACTCATTGTGAACGAGTATCTCCCCGGCCAGGGAATCACGGCACACATCGACTGCGTTCCCTGCTTCAAAGATCGAATCGTCACAGTCAGCCTCGGATCGGTGTACGAGATGGACTTCATCCACTCCCAAACCGGAGAATGCCGCTCTACACCGCTTGAACTCGGGAGCGCTCTGATCATGACCGGACCGGCGCGGTACGAGTGGATGCACCAGATCAAGGGTCGCAAGTCAGACGGTGGAACTCCTCGGGGTCGCCGGGTTTCCCTGACCTTTCGTAAGGTAATTCTGACCGGCGACGAGCAATAACTCCGACACCGCCATTCACGAACGCCCGGAGTCCAAATCCACATGACCCGCGAGAATGCGATCACCACGGTTCCGGCTGACGACCCTCCGATCACTGGTCAGCTGAGCGAAGTCCGCACTCTGCAAGAAGCGATCACGCTGATCTACACCCAGAAGGGGTAGCGCGATGCTCACACTCCGAACCGCTCTCCTTGCACTCTTCCTGCTCTCCTCCGTCGCGCTCTCCGCCGAGCCAGATACGGACTTGAAGTCTTTTGAAGGCGTGTGGTTGCTGGAAGACGCGATCCTCGCGGCTCGCGACCACAAGGAAGACTTCAAGGGGATGAAACTGACCATCACCGGCGACAAATACGTCATCGACTTCGGCGATAACTCCGACAAGGGAACGCTGAAGATTGATTCCTCGAAGAAGCCGAAGCAGATCGACATCACGACGCGCAAGGACGGGCCGTTCAAGGGCCGCACACTGCCAGGCATCTACGAGTTCAAGGGCGATCTGGTTGTGCTCTGCCTCAACTCGGAGAAGCCCGACCGACCGACGAAGTTTGAAGCGCCCGAGAAATCGCCAATGATGCTCCTTACCTTCAAGAAACAGAAGAAGTGACATTAATCACCACTTCCTTGCGGTCGCGGCTCGCAACTCAACACCGAGCCGCGACCGCAAGGGAGCGGTCAGCCTCGACAGGAACACAC
>JAKEEV010000731.1 GCA_022616395.1 Planctomycetia bacterium
AACTTCAATTCGGCCACGGGAGTGATCCGTGGAAAAGGGCGAAGCGCCGGTCTCAGGTGGGTGAAGCGAATTCTAAAGATCGGGCAGAGGGGTTGCAAGCGGGCGAAAGCCAGAACTGTTCAAAACTAACTATCCTCGTTCCGGTGACGCGGATTGGCAACTCGATGCTTCAGACGAGCGGCTTCTGCCACGCTGTCGATGAGAGTTGTGAGTACATCGGACACCGCGACCGGAGCATCTCCGCCTGTGGGCGACTGCACGTTACCCGACACTTCAATGCGCACCGGTCGATCCCCACGATGAGCTGCCAGTACGCCCAGTCCAACGCGCGTGAGTCGGTTGCCGGAGAGATCGAGCAGTGCGAGGTGGTTGAAGAGCTGGTCGAAGAGTTCGCGTGTCGCGATCATCCCGGCGTCGGTGAGTTGGTTGCGGCCGAGTCGGAGCGACTTCAGCCGGCCGAGGTGGGCAGAGCGGAGCAAAGCCGCGATTCCCTGATCGCCGAGATAGTTATCCGAGAGGTCCACCGACGAGCAAGCAGCAAGAGCCGGGCACGCGGAGAGCACTTCCGCTCCGGCTGGACCGATGCCGCTTGCGCGCAGTTCTACATGCGGATCGGCTTTCATCATGCGCGAAAAGAGAGCCGAACGAACCAGTGAGGTTACGCCCGCATCACCGATGTGATTGCCATTCACTTTGAAGCAGCGCAGCCGGCCAAAGATCGGACTTGTAACAGCAGCGCGCACTCCGTGGTCGTTGATGTCGTTGCCGGACACATCCAGAGAAGTTAAGCCGGCGAAAAACGGTGACTCCGCCAGAGCACGCAGCCCATCGCTTGTGATCTGGTCGTTGTCGTTGAGTGCAAGAGCCGTGAGATTCGCAAGCGCGCTACTGCGGGCCAGCACCGACACGCCCGCATCGTCCAGCCCGTTGAAGCCAAGATCGAGCGCGACGAGTTCCTTGAGGTGGGGAGAGCGGACGAGTACGTTCACTCCTCCGTTACCCAGTTCGCAGCCGCACAGGTCGAGGTCGCGCACTCCGGCCAACAGCGGGCAGGCAGCCAGTTTCGGCATGACCGGCGCTGCGTCGAGCAGTCTTAATCGGCGCACGCGAAGCAGACGGAACAGCTCATCTCCGCGTTCGACGAACGTGGTGGCATTGACGGAAACGGAATCGGGGACTCCGCGGCGAAAATCGACGCTCACGACCAGATCGCCGAGGTGTTCGCCCCAGGCAACGACCGCGTGGCGGGCGAGCTGTTCGGCTCGGTCGATGAGTTCGGGTCTCAGAGGGTCGTCGGAACTGAGTTTGGCAAGCGCAATTTGCACCCGGACCAGTTCCGCGCGCTCTGGCTCGCCGATGTCGTCGAGATAGTCGGCGTACATCAGCCGCGGCCGATCGTCCGCGTACCGGTCGAAGATCGCATCAAGAAATGGTTGCTCGTCCGTGAAGGCCATGTGCGCATCGTAACCCACAACTCAAGCCGTTGCAGCCAGAAATCTGATTCTTCAATTTGCAGCCAGAAACGGCCGCGACGAGTTGGCTGAATTCACTCACTCAGTCGGCGGCCGAGGCGGGCGCGGAGTTCGCCGCGAGTTTTGTCACTCAGATAGATACCACTCACATCCAACTCCGTGCAAGGAGAGAGGTTCCCTGATTCCGCCAACGGCATCAATCCGTTACTACTCACCTCGTTGTTGTTCGAGAGAGTCAGCACTTCCAGCCGCGAGAGGGCTGTGGAATTGGCGAGCACTCGCAGAGCGTCATCATCCAACTGGCAGTTTTCCAGTCGGAGGCCAGAAAGCCGCCAGTGTAGGCTACTCAGGATTGTGTCCGCTCCGGCCGCAGTGATGTGGAGGCCGCTGACCGAGAGAACCCGCAGGTTGGCGAAATCCGGGCATTCGGCCAGCGCTCGAAGCCCGGCGGAGGTGATGCTTTCGTGCGACTCAGCGCCCTGTTGGTAGTGAGGGCTGTTGTAGTCCAGGTGAAGCGTGTGGAGGTTCTTGAACCGGCCACTCTTGACCATCGTGCGCAGAGCATCGTCCGAGAGCAGATTCCGTGAGAGGTCGAGGTACGCGAGCGACCCAGCCCAGCGAGCTTCGCACAACTGAGCCACGCCCGCGTCTCGTAGCGCGTGGCCGGACACATCCAGTACCCGCAGGTTGCTCGGTCCGGGTGCAGCGAACAGCGGGTCGAGCGAAGCCCCGGTGGTTCCTGCTGGCATCTCCTCACCGTCTTCAAAGTCCCCGGTCCAGTACGTTCCGTGTTGCATTCGCAGTTCTTCGGCCTGCGACCAGAATCGCGAACTCGCCAGCGCGCGGATGTTCGCCGGTGTGGTTCCGCAGCGGTTTAGGTGGAGCACGCGCAGCTCCGAGAGGGCCGCGCAGCCGAGCAAGCGCTCAAGAGAGGTTGCGCCCAGAGGCGTGCCGGACAGATCGAGTTCGCGCAGACGGAGTCGAGCGGAGCGGAACGCTTCCCAACCATCCGGCTCGATCTGGTTATCGCGCAGATCGAGCGATGCGAGTTGCGAGAACGCGCTCCCAGCGAGCAGGTCACTCAAGTCGGCAGCCGTGAGAAGCGCGACCGCCGCTCCGAACTCGTCGAGCCGGCACGAACTGCCGAACGCGCGGACCAGTTCGGCTGCATCAAGTCTTCCGCCCTCGTAAGCATCTCCTCCGCATCGGAGTACCTTCAGTTGATCGCGGAACGGAGCGAACTCGATGATTTCGGGAAGCGGATCGAG
>JAKEEV010000732.1 GCA_022616395.1 Planctomycetia bacterium
CGTCACCGAATCGACCCGAAAACTGCTCCAAGTCGAGTCGGATTCGCACCACATTCGGGATCACCTGTCGCAGTGACTCGATAACGGCTTCAAACTGCTCTGGATACTTCTTCTGTAAGTACGCCAGTGCCGTTGCCAAGCCGCTTCCGTCAGGAGCGGTCACGGGGGGGATTCGTGTGGGGAACGAAGGTCGTCGAAGGTGATCAGTATCCAGTCGGAGAAGGGTTGTTGATCGAATCTGCAACAACTCTGGCAGAGGACCGCTAATCCGGTTACCGTTCTGGGTTGCAGAAAACGTGTGCCCAACTGGGGCCTGACCACTTCCGGAGCCAGTGTACCGGCAGAGGATTTCTGTGCCATTCGGCGACTGGGAAACGACTTCGAGAATCGCCCCAGGCAAGGATCGCTCATCAAACAGGGCATGCTCGTGAGGACCGCGTTCCCAACCGTAGACCTCTTGGGGTCCAGTCATCCGCTGAATGACGAACCGTCGGGGTGGGCCATCTGTCAACGCGTACTTGCCAAGAAACTGAATCCCTTCCAATACGCTGGTCTTTCCACTGCCATTCGGCCCAACGAGCACCGTCAGGCGCGAGTCGAAGGTGATTTCCACGTCGCGCAGCGCTTTGAAGTTCTGAAACTTGGCCCGGTGAATCATCGCTCGCTCCAAAAGTCACTACTGACCTTCCGTACCCCATTCTGATACCGTTACCCTACCAGTTATTTCGCCCGCAAGCCACTCGGAGCGTCACGATGGCCGCCAAGTTTCAACTCGTCAGCGAGTACACACCGGCCGGCGATCAGCCGAAGGCCATTTCGCAACTCACCGAAGGCATCCACAAGGGCAAGAAGATACAGGTGCTGCTCGGTGCAACCGGCACCGGGAAGACATTCACAGCGAGCTGCGTGATCGAGAAGCTTCAGAAGCCCACGCTCGTACTTGCTCACAACAAGACGCTCGCGGCCCAGCTCTACAAGGAGTTCAAGGGGTTCTTCCCCAACAACGCGGTGCATTACTTCGTCAGCTACTACGACTACTACCAGCCCGAAGCCTACATCCCCCAACGCGACATCTACATCGAGAAGGACTCCTCCATCAACGAGAACATCGACCGCCTTCGGCTCGCTGCCACAAGCGCACTCGTCAGCCGCGAAGATGTCATCATCGTTGCGAGTGTGTCGTGCATCTATGGGTTGGGTAGCCCGTCGGATTACAAGCGCATGATGGTCTACATCAAGAAGCGAGAGACCATCGACCGCGACAACACACTGCTCCGCCTCATCGACATTCAGTATCAGCGGAACGACATCGCCTTTGAGCGCGGAAAGGTCCGCGTGCGCGGAGATACCATCGACGTGTGGCCCGCGTCGGAAGAGTTCGGCTATCGCATCGAGCTATTCGGAGATGAAGTCGATGCACTCTCCGTGATTCATCCGCTGACGGGCGAGACAATCAAGACGCTCGAAGAACTTTACATTTACCCCGCGAGGCACTTTGTCACGCCCGAAGAACGCGTGAAGGAAGCCATCAAGGACATCGAGGAGGAATTGAACCAGCGTCTGGAGCAGTTCAAGACCGAAGGCAAGATTTTGGAACTGGAGCGGCTGAAAGCCCGGTGCCGGTACGATCTCGACATGCTTCGCGAGGTCGGCTACTGCTCCGGCATCGAGAACTACGCCCGGTGGTTCAGTGGCCGCGCGCCGGGCGAGCCTCCTTACACACTCATCGACTTCTTCCCCGAAGACTTCTTGCTTGTGGTCGATGAATCACACGCGACGCTCCCGCAAGTGCGAGGAATGTACCACGGAGACCGCAGCCGCAAGGAAACGCTCGTTGAACACGGCTTCCGGCTTCCGAGCGCGCTTGATAACCGGCCACTGAGGTTCGAGGAGTTCGAGGGGCGGATGAAGACGTGTCTTTGCCTTTCCGCCACGCCCGGACCATACGAACTGGAGAAGACCGGCGGCGAGGTCGTTGAACAGGTAATTCGGCCGACTGGCCTCGTCGATCCGGTGATCCACATCAAGCCGGCTCGCGGGCAGGTGAAGGATCTGGAAGCGGAAGTTCGCACGCGGGCCGAGAAGGGCGAGCGCACGCTTGTCACGGTGCTCACCAAGCGTATGGCCGAAGACCTGACGACATACTTCCGAGACGCGGGGCTTCGCTGCAAGTGGTTGCACTCGGAGTTGGATGCCATCGAGCGCATCACGGTGCTTCGCGAGTTGCGTGAGGGCGCGTTCGATGTGCTTGTTGGCGTGAACCTCTTGCGTGAGGGCTTGGATTTACCGGAAGTATCGCTGGTCGCGATTCTGGATGCGGACAAGGAAGGGTTCTTGCGTTCGGAGAAGTCGCTGATTCAAACGATGGGCCGCGCTGCGCGAAACGTGAACGCGGAGGTCATTCTCTACGCCGACACCGTGACCGATTCGATGAACAAGGCCGTGGCCGAGACCAACCGCAGACGCGATCTGCAACTGGCTTACAACAAGGAACACGGCATCACGCCGAAAACAGTAAAGACTGCAATCAAGAACGCGATTGAAGACGAAATCGCGGCTCACCAACTGGCTCAGGCCGCAGCAACCGGCTCAACCGCCGCGATGGAGGATTACGTCACGGTCGAGTATGTGCAGAATCTCTACGCGGAGATGCTGGAGGCCGCGAAGGTGCTCGACTTCGAGCGCGCACAAGTTCTTCGCGACCAGATCGTGAAGCTCGAAGGCGAACTCAAGAAGAAGCACGGAGACGCGGCCCCTCCGAGCGTCTTCAGCAACAAGACAGTTCCCCTCAGCCTGCCCGAACCCGCCAAGCGCAAAAGCAAGTGGAAGAAGGTGTGACGCTGGCTTGAGGTTCGGCTATCATTGGGCGCTTCTGGAGAACGCCCCAATGTCAGAGCAATCCACGCGCAGTCAGCCGCCCGAAGAGGCAATCGAACCCAAGGCGCCTGTCACCGCCAGCGACAACAGCACCAAAGTCGCTCCCGACTGTCCGCCCGGTCTCTTCGGTGTGACTTCCCCACCCGGATACATTCTGACCGCGGAAGTCGGACGCGGAGGAATGGGAGTTGTCTACCACGCACGAGACACCGCACTCAATCGCGATGTCGCCGTCAAGCTCCTCCAGGATGGCTACTCGGCCGATGGCACCACCTCTCAGCGGTTCCTGTGGGAAGCCGGGATCACCAGTCAACTTCAGCACCCCAACATCCCTCCCATTCACCAGGTCGGGAAGTTTCCCGATGGCCGGCCGTTCTTGATCATGAAACTGATCAAGGGTCAAACTCTTGATCTGTTGCTCGCCGAACGAACCAACCCGACCCAGGATCGTGGACGATTCCTGGCGGTGTTCGAGGATGTGTGCTCCGCGGTGGGTTACGCTCACAGCATCGGAGTGATTCACCGCGACCTCAAACCAAACAATGTGATGGTCGGCAAGTTCGGAGAAGTGCAGGTCATGGACTGGGGTGTTGCAAAGCACCTGGACAAATCGCCGACTTCTGGCGTGCCTCAAGCGCCTCCATCGACAACAGGGACTGTCGTGCGCAACATCGCCGATCTCCCCTCCAGCACGCAACCCGGAGCCGTGCTGGGAACGCCCGCGTTCATGCCCCCGGAACAGGCCGGAGGAGAGATCGAGAAGATCGACCGTCGATCGGATGTGTTCGGTCTGGGAGGCGTGCTGTGCGTCATCCTCACGGGGAAACCACCGTATACCGGAGCGGACACCAAGGAAGTCCATCTGAAGGCCGTGCGCGGACAGACCGCCGAGGCTCTGGTACGCCTGGATGAGTGCGGAGCAGAACCCGAACTCGTTGCGCTGTGCAAGCGGTGTCTGAGCGCTGACCCGATCGCCCGACCCGCCGACGCGGAGGAAGTGGCCAAAGCGATCGCGGACTTCCGGGCTGATGCAGAAACCCGAGCACGAGAAGCCGAACTCAACAAGGTTCGCACCGAAGGCGCTCTGCGTGCCGCTAAACTCAAGACCGCCGAGCAACGCAAGAGGAGAAAGGTGCAACTGGCTCTGTTGGCAACGCTCTCGCTGCTGGTGTTCTCTGGCGGAACATTTGCCTGGTGGGAAGATCGACGCACGACAGCCCTGAAAAATGAAGAGAAAGCCCGGCAGGAGGCGGAACTCCGCACAGAGGAACGCCGGCGAGAGTTGAGGGAACAGGAAATCTCGGCTGCTCTCAACGAGATGAACGCCCTGTGTACCGAGGGCGACCGGGTCATCAACACCCTCGCGCAGTGGCAGAGGTTCCTGGAACGAGCACGGTCTGCCCAGCGTCGAGGAGTCGTTGCCCTCAACACTGGTTCGGCCTCCGATGAACTGAAGACCAATTTCCAGAAGGCAACCGACCGGCTGACTCGAGACGAACACGATCTCCAGACCGCGCAAATGTGCGAGGAGTGGTTCGTAAGCTTCATCCGACTTGGTGGGAAGAATCCAGAGGTTGCCGAAATTGATCAGATGGTCACCCTGGCGAAGGACATCTACCTCCGAGTTGGAATTCGGCTCGACAGTTCCTCCCCGGAAGCAGTGGCCGATGCTGTTCATGGTCACCGTCTTCGCTATCCGTTGACGGTGGTGCTGGCTCTGAGCTATCGCTTCACGGAGGGGAGGACGAGCGCTGAACTGATGAAGATCATCATCAGCACACTCGAAGCACGCGCACCGTTCGCCAAACAGGTTCAAGATGCCATTCGATCCGGCAATCCGGTCAGGCTCAACCAGTTACTCAACACAAAGGACGGACGAGACATTTCCACCGGGGAGCTGGTCATTCTCTTCCTCGGTGCGGAGGCGATGAGGGAACGGCCGATGGCGGACCGTCACGTTCTGCTCGACGCGGCCATTCGGCGAACCCCCAACGACATCATTCCCTACTACCTGCGGACCGTGTCCGCATACAGTTCGATCCTTGTGAGCGTGAGAGCCAAAGACAGCCTGGAATTCCGAACCAGCTCGATCCGGATTACCCGATCCGCTTCCGCCATGAACGCCAGGGACAGACTTTCCCCCGAAAACCGCGGCCGGTTACTCCTGACCTGCGCCACGGCGGTTGCTTTGCGACCCGATTCGGCCGATTTGTGGGCCAGATACGGCGATCAACTCCGGGAAGAAGGCTGGCACGGGTGGGCAGCCGACTGCTACCGACGAGCCTGGGAACTCGACGAGAAACGCGGATTCGACTACTACGCGTTTGCTCAATCCCTGGCCGATGCGGGCCGACTCGCGGAGGCTCTTGAGGTGTTCCGAAAGCTCTTCGCGGGCAAGCAGTATTCCGAAGTCGTCAATCGCACCGATGCTCGCAAAGAAGCGGCCCGGACGGCTCTTCGCCTGGTCAGTCTCGAATC
>JAKEEV010000733.1 GCA_022616395.1 Planctomycetia bacterium
GCTACATGGTGCGGTGCAAGGACGACTCGTTGTACGTGGGAATGACCAACGATTTGGAAGAGAGAGTCAAGGAGCATAGCTGGGGCACCAAATCGGAGTTCACAGCAAAGCGGAGGCCCGTTGTGCTGGTTTGGAGTGAACGGTTTGCAAGCCGGGAAGAAGCCCATCGGAGAGAGGTAGAGATCAAAGGATGGAGTCGGAGGAAGAAAGAAGACCTGATTTCGGGACGGCGAGGACCAACGCGGCGGTAGGGTAACCCTTCGCGTCGCTCCGCGCCGCTCAGGGTAGAGGGGAGTAGGTTCAACGGTAGACCGCCGGTCTCCAAAACCGGATGTGGGGGTTCGAATCCCTCCTCCCCTGCCACTCCGGTTGCGGGTGGCGCGAGTTGGAGCAGGAAGCGACGATGGCACTAGGGGCAAGAGTGGCAGAGACACCGAAACGAAACGACGAAGGCGAGGCGAGCGTCGCCAGCCGGCTGGCGGGGCCGTTCACTCGCTTCCGGCATTTTTTGCATGAGGTGCGTGCGGAGCTGAAGCAAGTCAACTGGCCGACGTTCGCGACGGTGCGATCGACGACGGTAGTGGTGATTGTCACGGTATTCGTGTTCGGGCTGTTCCTGTTCGTAGTGGATTCGGCGGTCAGCCGCGTGGTGCAGGAAGTGCTGACCCGGTTCCGGCAATAGCCGATGAAGGATGTCATGAGCAAGCAGTGGTACATCATCCATACCTACTCCGGCTTCGAGAAGAAGGTGAAGGAAAGCCTGGAAAGCCGCGTGGCCGCGTTTGGGCTGCAGGACAAAATCGGGCAAGTGTTGATTCCGACGCAGGACGTGGTGGAAGTGCGCGGCGGAAAGAAGATCGTGTCGCCGCAGATGTTCTATCCGGGCTACGTGCTGGTGGAAATGGAAATGGACGATTACACCTGGCACGTGGTGCGGTCAACGCCGCGGGTGACGGGTTTCCTGGGCTCGGGGCAGACGCCGGTGGCGCTCTCCGAAGAGGAAGTGAACAACATCCTGCACCGGATGACGACAACGACGGACAAGCCGAAGCCCAAGCTGGTGTTCGAGCGCAATGAGCAAGTGCGCATCGTGGGCGGGCCGTTCGCCAACTTCACCGGCGTGGTGGAGGAAGTGAACAACGACCGCAACACGCTGAAGGTTTCGGTGACGATTTTCGGTCGCTCGACGCCGGTGGAACTGGAATTCGCGGAAGTGGAAAAGTCCGCGTAACGAGATCGAGGGAAGAGAACCATGGCTCCCAAGAAAGTACTGACAAGCGTGAAGCTGCAACTGGCGGCCGGCAAGGCGACGCCGGCGCCGCCGGTGGGCACCGCGCTGGGGCCGCACGGCGTGAACATCATGGATTTCTGCAAGCAGTTCAACGCCAAGACAGCCAAAGAGCCGGAAGGGATGATCATCCCGGCGCTGGTGACCATCTACAGCGACCGGACGTTCACCTTCATCACCAAGACGCCGCCGGCCTCAGAGCTGCTGAAGCGCGCGGCGGGAATCGTCAAGGGTTCCGCGGAGCCGAACCGCACCAAGGTGGGAAAGGTCACGAAGAAGCAGGTGGAAGAGATTGCCAAGGCCAAGTTGCAAGACCTGAACACCACCAGCATCGAATCGGCGATGCGCACGGTGATGGGCACGGCCAGGAATATGGGAATCGAAGTCGAGGGCTA
>JAKEEV010000734.1 GCA_022616395.1 Planctomycetia bacterium
GCATAGAGTGCTCCTCCCAGACCCGCAAGACCCGCGCCGATGGCAATCGCCGCGAGCTTGAGTCGAGCGGGGTTCAATCCCATACAAGAAGCCGCCAGTTCGTCTTCACGAAGAGCCACCCACGCCCGACCCAACCGCGACTGCTCCAGGTTCTTCAAAAAGATCATGATCAGGCCGAGAACGCCGAGAACGACGAAGTAGAAGTACGGGTAGTTGTACCAGCGCCTTCCCCACTCCGGGTAAAGCTGGAACGAAGTCATATCTTGCCCGCTCACTCCGGGAACCGGCCCCGGTTCGATCGGGTTGAGGCCCTTCGTGCCTTCGGTGATCGGATCGAGATTGCGAATCAGGTAAAGCGCGATGAGTCCAAATCCAAGCGTGACAAGTGCCAGATAGTCTCCACGCAAGCGCAGAATCGGTGCGGTGGTGATCACACCCACGACGGCAGCGACGACCACGGCCATTGTCGCCGCGAACAGGAAGCTCGTCTGGAAGGGGAAGAACGGCACCGTGAGAATGCCAACGGTGTACGCTCCGATTCCGAAGAACGCGGCGATACCCAGATGCAACAGGCCGGTGTAGCCGATGACGACGTTGAGCCCCAGCGCGAGGATCGCGTAGATAAAGAGAATCGTGAACTGCTCTCCGCGATTGGCCTCCGCGAATGGCAGAAACGGATAGATGGCCAAAAGCGCGAAGAGAATCGGCACCCAGTAACGGAGCAGGTTCATACTTTCTCCCGCGTACGAGCGCCGAGCAGACCGGTCGGCCGGAACAGGAGAATGACAATCAGGATGCCGAAGATCAGCGCTTCACTCCACTTCGCCCCGAGATACGCCTTGCCCAACTCGCCGACCACACCGATCACCAACCCACCCAGAACCGCGCCGGGGATGTTGCCAATTCCGCCCAGCACGGCCGCGGTGAACGCATAAAGTCCATTCTGGAAGCCGATCTGGTAATCCACGGCCTTGATGTACAGGCCGTACACAACGGCCGCGACACCCGCGAGCGCTCCTCCGATGCCGAAAGTCGCAGTGATCACGCGATCGGCGTTGATGCCCATGAGCTGAGCCGCAGTCGGGTTCTGCGCGGTTGCGCGCATCGCTTTGCCCAGCGACGTGTAGCGCACGAAGAGCGTCAGAGCGATCATCACCGGCACCGTCACGCCGATAACCATCACGTCCTTCCAGGTGAACCGCAGCCCGCTGCCTTCAACCAGGTTGGTGTCGGGAATCAGGTCGGGGAACTTGACCGGTGTTGCTCCCTTCCAGAACAGGCCGAGGTTCATGAAGATGAAGCTGACTCCGATGGCGGAGACAATCACGGTGAGTTTGGGTGAGTTCCGCAGAGGCTTGTAGACGATCTGATCCACACTCATATTCAGCCCAGCGCACGCGATCGGCGTGACGACGAGCATCAGCAGGATGGTGAGGACAATCGATGTGTTGCTCGCGTCGGCGGTGGTGACCCCCACCCAGATCGCCAGTTGCAGAGCCAAAAACGACCCGAGCATGAACAGGTCGCCGTGCGCGAAGTTGATAAGTTCGATGATCCCGTAGACCATCGTGTAACCGAGCGCGATCAGAGCGTAGAGCGACCCGAGCACCAGCCCAAGCAGCAGGAACTGCCCGAACCCGGCTGGAGCCTCGGACTGAGCGAACAACTCGAACATCGGCACCCCTGATCGCTTGGTGCGGTTAAGTAGTAGGCATTCGCTGGGTGCCGTTGCATTGAAGAACGGCACCCAGCGAATGCCTACTACTCTCAGAGTCGTGCTACACCGTCTGGACCAGTTTGAAGGGCCAGCCCTCGACTTTGCTAATCGTCAGAATTTGGAGCGTCGTGTCGCCGTTGGCATCAAAACTCCACTTGCCGACCGCGCCCTTGTCGAAATCCTTGGTTTCGAGGACGGCTTTGCGGATCTCCTCGCGATCCTTTTTGCCAACTTTCTTCACCCCTTCGAGGAACACTTTGCAGGCTTCGTAGCCATACACCGCGTAGGCTTCCGGGTCTTTGCCGTATTTGTCCTTGTACCTCGTGACGAACTCGGCTCCCTTACCGCTGAGGTGGTTGGGGTCTCTGCCGCCGATGGTGGCGTAGCAGGTGAGGTCTTTGAACAGGTCCACACCGGTTCCTTCGATGAACGCTTTCTCGTAACAACCATCCGGCACGATCAACGGGCATTTCATCTCCGCGCCCTTCATGTCGATTGCGATCTGCGGCGCGCCGCTCTGACTCGTGGCCCCGAGGTAGACCGCGTCTGGATTGAGCTTCGCGATCTTTTCCATCACCGCTTTATAGTTGTTCTGTTTCACCAATTGCTCGTGACCGAGAATTGTGATCCCCAAATTCTTGCACTCTTGCATGAACAACTTGGCGATGCCGGCTCCGTAGAGTTCCTTGTCGTCGATGACGTAGACTGTCTTGGCCTTCAGCGTGTTCTTGACGAACTCGGCGGTTTTTGGGCCTTGCAAGTCGTCCGTGGGGCAGACGCGGCAGAACGTGATCTTGCCGGATTTGCGATAAATGTCCGGCTCGCCGCTCTGCTCGTCTCCGGGAACCTTCTTGGTCAATCCCGGCCAGGTGCAAGCAGGAGAAATCTGAAGCAAACCGGCCTCGTTGAGAATTGGTTGAGAAACTTTCGACGCTCCGGAGTTGTACGGCCCGATGTAGACCATCACGTTCTTGTCGCCGACGGCTTCGCGGGCGTTGTCGGCCTCCTTGCCCGCATCCCACTGACCTTGAGCAGCGGTCGCATCGTCCATGTCCTGGTGAACGAGTTTCAGCCCGAGGAGTTCGTTGTTGTCCTCGTCCATCGCCATGCGAATGCCGTTGACGATGGTATCCGTCTGACCCTGAGCGCTACCGGTGCGCGGAAGACTGGAAACAATCTTCAGCACGTTTCGGCTTCCGCATCCCGAAAACAGAAACGCACCGGCACCCGCCGCAGCCACGCCAGCTCCAATGGTGAGAAACTGCCGGCGACTCACTTTGCTCTTCTGGGCTTTCTTGTCCGCGTTCTGGTCGTTGCCCTTGTTCGCGTTCTGATTCTCCACGGTGAAACTCCCGTTTGGTTTGTGTCAGTAGTTAACAAGCCAGAATGTAGGGCCGAAGCCCATCCCCGTCCAGTTTACCGGCTTTCCCGGCGTAAATCTCTACGGACGGGGCGGTTCCAAAGATTCAGACCCCGAATTCCGCCCACTTATTCCCACGCCAATCACCCCGTTCCCAGCACCTTGACCGATTTGAACTTCCCCTTCTCGATTGTCGCGACGGTCAGTTGCTGGAAGGTCGTATCTCCGTCCGCGTCGAAGCTCCACTTGCCGAGTAAGCCCTTTGCGAAGTCCTTCGTGCCCACAACGGCCTTGCGAATGGCCTCGCGATCCTTCTTGCCAACCACGCGCAGCGCTTCGAGCACAACAGCAGCGGCTTCGTAGCCGTAGACCGCGTAAGCCTCCGCGTCCTTCTTGTGCTTCTCCTTGTACTTCTTGACGAATTCGGCTCCGGCTCCCTTCAGGTATGCTGGATCAATGCCGCCGATGGTCACAAAGCACTTGAGCGTGTCGAATGTTGCCTCGCCAGCTCCATCAACGAACGCTTGCTCGTAACAACCGTCTGGCACCATCAGCGGGCAGTTGACTTCTTCGCTCTTCATGTCGAGGGCAATCTGCGGACCTTTGCTCTGTGTCGTGCCCCCGAAGTACACCAGGTCCGGGTTCTTCTCCTTGATCTTCTTCATCAGTTCCTTGAAGTTATTCCGAGTCGTGTTGATGCTCTCGTGACCCAACACCTTCACCTTCTTCTCCTCGCACGTTTTCTTGAAGAGAGTCGCGACTCCATGACCGTAAAGTTCCTTGTCGTCGAGCACGTACACCGACTTCACCTTTAACTCTTCCACCACGAACTGAGCCGATAGCGGCCCCTGACTTGCATCATGCGGGCAGACTCGGCAGAAGGTGATCTTCTTGCCGGGCCGGTACCTGTCTGGTTCGTCCGGGTCCGAAGTCGGGCCTTTTTTGGTTAGCCCCGGCCATGTCGTGGAGGGAGAGATTTGCACCAGTCCGGCCTTGTTGAGAATCGGCATCGACACGCGAGCCGCGCCGGAGTTGTACGGTCCGATGAAGGCCAGCACGTCCTTGTCCTTGACCGCGTTCTCCGCGTTGTCTTTCTCCTTCTCCGCGACCCACTGACCTTGCGCCGCGGTCGCGTCGTCCCAGTCCAGATATTGCACCTCAAACGGCACCACCTTCTCGAAGTCGGCAATCGCCAGCTTGATCGCGTTGGCGATACCATCGGTCTGACCCTGCGGGCTACCCTGTCGCGGAAGACTGGAGACGATCTTCACTTTCTCCTTTTGCTGAGCGATTGCGACGGAGCCGCTCACCGAAACCGCAGCCGCAGCCAGAAACGTTCGACGATCCATGATGAGACTCCCGTTCGGAAGAGAGTAATCAGTAATCAGTGATCGAGTTATCAGTTACCAGTGAGAAGACCGCGATGACTGATTACTGATTACTGATTACTGCTCACTGATTACTGCCTCTGCTCTCAAGTGGGCGAATCAATTACGAACGTCACCGGGCCATCGTTCACTAACTCGACCTGCATGTCGGCGGCGAACTTTCCGGTCGCGACCGGCACTCCCAGCGCCTTCAATGCTGTTACGAATGCCTCGTAGAGCGGTTCGGCAATCGCGGGCGGCGCGGCTCCGGTAAAGCCCGGTCGTCGGCCCTTCTGACAGTCTCCGTAAAGCGTAAACTGGCTTACCACCAACACCGAAGCGCCCACATCCTGCACGGACAGATTCATCTTGCCGTCCGCGTCGGGAAAAGCCCGCAAGTTCGCCACCTTCTCCGCGAGCCAGTTCACGTCCTTCTGTGAATCGCCTGGAGCGATGCCCAACAGAACCAGCCACCCGGTCGCGATCTCGCCCACGACCACATCGGCCACGGTCACCTTCGCCTGACTGACTCGTTGAAGCACAACACGCATTGCAAATCGTGGGTAATTGGCAAGCGAGAGAAGACGGGTTGAGCGTATCAGTCGCGAAGAGCGGATGCCAGCAGTCAGGTATGAGATTATCGCGCAAGCAATTCCCGTTGAGCTGTCCACAACCTGAACAAGTCGTGTTGCGGGGTGGGGGAAGTCACGTTATACCCCGCGGCCGACCTGGATTTCCACAACACTCAGCGCCGACCTGGATGGCGCTGTACGAACTTGGGGGAAGGAACCGTGCTACAGAAGCGTGGGCAAGACTCAGACGAATCACCGGACCGCACTGTCGAAATGGCCGCACTGGAAACAACCCGCTCGGCCACCGAATCAAGTTCGAAGTCAGACGAGATGAAAGGCGAGGAACACATCTCGCTCTTCTGGCGTGTGTTCGGAGGCACCATCCTGAGTATTGTCGCGCTGGTCGGCATCACCATCTACAACAGCATGACATCAAGCATCACCGAACTGCGTAACGAAGTGAGCCGCGAACGCGAAGCTCGCGCCGAGTTGGTCAAGAAGGAAGAGTTCAACGCACGCGTTACGGCCCAGTACGAACGGATGCGGGGAATCGAAACCGTGAAGGTGGAACTCGAAGGACTCAAGGAGAAAGTGAACTCCAACGCCAACGCCATGACGAGCATCAAGCGAGAAAGCTCGACGACCGCAGACACGATCAAGAAAGAATCCGCGGCTCTGGAAGTGCTCAAGGAACGCGTCGCGGCCCTGGAAACGCTCAAGAAAGAGGTAACCGGCCTTGATACGCTCAAGGAGAAAGTCACCACGGCCGCGGCCGATCTGAAAACGATCCGCGACGACCTTGCCAAGCTCACGGCCGAGATGGAGAAGAACAAAACATCCGACCTCGAACGCAAGACGGTTCGAGACGTGCAGGTCAAGCAGTTGGAAGAATCGCTGAAGGATCTTCAGAAGATGGTCCAGGACTGCCGCGAAAAACTCGCCCGACTCGAAGGCGCTCAGCCAAAGCCACCGGGAGTTGAATTCGTCGGCCCACCGAAGCCCGTCAACCCAAGCGAATCCAAACCCGGAAGCGGCACGGTGGAACCCGGTAGCAGCAAACCGGGAGGGCAGTGAGGACAGGAGACAGGAAACAGGAGTCAGGAATCAGAGGGCAGAAGACCGGGCAGGGGCACGGGCACGGAAAAACACCGGCTACGCGGTTGTAGTTCCTGTCTTTTTCCGTGCCCGTGCCCGTGCCCGATTACAGAGCCTCGGCGAGCCAGTCAGCGTGCCGAAAGTGTGTCTGAAAATGGACGCGCGGAGGCAGATAAGTATACTTTTGTCCATTTGCAAGGGAAGAGTGTTCGTTTGGCCAACTTTGGCCTTCTTTGCACGAAAGTCCAGGATTTGTAGGCGTTCGTCTAAGTTGGCCAAGTGGCCAACTTAGACGAACTCAGGCCGACTTCTGTCTTTCCTGGCGTTCTGCGCAAGTGCGAGACTTCACAGGCAACTTCCAGCACCTTAGAACTACACATCACTACACACCGTAGCGCCAGCGCTTGCTTTCCCAACTACCAATGACACGCCGACGATTCCTCCTGTGGCTTCTCGGCTTCGCGGCTCTCGCCGGAGTCGCGATTGGCGTGTGGTTCGCCGTGCGACCGGTTACGCCAACTCTGGTTCCTCCGGAACCAGAAACTCCAGCCGCGCGGTTCGTTGATGTCACCGATGCGGTTGGCATTCGCTTCCGGCACTTCAATGGAGCAACCGGCAAGAAGCTGCTCCCCGAAACGATGGGTTCCGGTGTCGCGGTGCTCGACTTCGACCGCGACGGACGCCCGGATCTCTTCTTCGTGAATAGCCGCGCCTGGCCTGGCGATGCGAACTCATCTCGTGCGACTCAGGCGCTCTACCAGAATCGCGGAGGAACGTTCGAGGACGTGACCGCGGCCTACGGACTGGATGTCGAACTCTATGGGATGGGCGTCGCGGTCGGCGATTTCGACAACGACGGCTGGCCGGACCTCTTTACCACCGCGTGCGGCGGTAATCGACTGTTTCGCAACGCGGAGGGGAAGAAGTTCGAGGACGTGACCCAGCGTGCCGGAGTCGGCGGCAATTTGAAGTGGCCGACCAGTTCAACTTCGGACTTCGCGAAGTTCGCGGAGCCAATTTCGTTCCCATCGTCGGCGGTGTGGCTCGACTTCGATGGCGATGGGAAGCTCGATCTGTTCGTGTGCAACTATCTGACGTGGTCACCGGCACACGATCTCGGCGTTCAGGCGGTGTTGCCCGGCGGAGTGCGCGCGTATGTCCCGCCACAGCAATTCACCGGCGCGCAGTGCGAACTCTATCGCAACGTGGACGGAGTGAAGTTCGAGGATGTGTCCGAGAAAGCCGGAATACACGTCAGCGAAACCGGCTCGGATCGCGTTCCGCACCCGGTGGGTAAGGCGCTCGGTGTGGTGGTGTGCGACCCGGACGGCGACGGCTGGCCCGACATCATCGTTGCGAATGACACCGTGCGGAACTTCTTCTTCCACAACCAACCCGGCGAGAATACCACGCGCGTTTACAAGGAAATCGGCCTCTTCGCGGGCATCGCGTATGCCGATGGGCGTCCGCGCGGGGGAATGGGCATCGACGCGGGGGAAATTCATCCCGACACGCAGGCCGTTGTCATCGCGAATTTCACGAACGAACCGAACTCGCTCTTCCAGCTTCGCGGAACGAACCCGATTCGCTTCGGCGACATCGCGACGGAGGTCGGGCTGTCCGGGCCAAGTCGCTACGCGATGAAGTTCGGCGCGGTGTTCTTCGACTGCGACCGCGACGGCCGGCTCGATCTGTTCACCGCCAATGGGCACCTCGAACCGGACATTCGCGCCTCGCAGCCAACTCAGACTTACCCACAGCACGGTCAACTCTTCCGCAACACGGGCCAGTGGAAAGACCTATTCGTTCCGGTGGGTGGTGAGATGTTCCCACCGATGGTCGGCCGCGGATGCGCGTATCTCGACTTCGATGGCGATGGGAAACTCGATCTTGTGGTGACCGAGAACAACGGTCGCTCGCGACTCTTCAAGAACGAAACGCCAGACGGCAACAACTATCTCCGCCTGGTGCTCGTCGGAGGAAAGGAGACCAACCGAGACGCAATCGGCGCGGAAGTCGCGGTCTTCGCGGGCGGACAGGAGCAACGCCGATACCTCACCGGCTCTCACGGTTATCTGAGTCAGTGCGAACTCGCGTTGCTATTCGGCCTGGGCAAAGCGGAAAGTGTTGATCGCGTGACCGTGCGCTGGCCCGGCCGCGCCGGCAAGACGCAGGAATGGCGGAACCTCCCCGCCGGCGCGACCTACCAGTTGATCGAAGATGAAGCGGAAGCCAAGTCATCAGTCATCAGTGAACAGTGATCAGTCATCAGTAAAACCTGACCACTGAACACTGATTACTGATTACTGATGGAGGTGGGCCTTCAGTTCGCAAAGCGCGAACTTCGACCCACTCTACTTCAGGCGCGCTTTCGCTTCAGTCGTCGCCTTGTTGTTCGCGTCGATGGTGAGCGTGTTCACGGCTCCTCCCGGAGCGTAAGCGGGTTTCGTTGCGAGGCGATAGGCTTCCGGTCGACGGTGGGCGAGCATGTGGTGACCCATGCGTCGATCACGTTCAGCTCGCAGAGCCGCGACATCAATCGAAGCGACCACGATCTTCTCGCCCGGTCCCGGATCGGCCTGAGCCAGAATCCGACCATCGTAATCGACGATCATACTTCCTCCCGGCCACGAAAACGGCGGGTAATGCTTCAAGCTCGCGCCCTGATTTGAAGCAACCACGAACGCGATGTTCTCCAAGGCGCGACAGCGGTTCACGGTGGTCCACCAGTCCATCGGAGGGGTCGCTCCCCACGGGTCCATGTAGGCCGAGACGCGAATGAGTACATCCGCGCCTTGCAAAGCCAGTTCGCGAATGGCTTCGGGAAAAAGCCAGTCGTAACAGATCGCACAACCGAGGGTGCCGATTTCGGTCTCCGCGACCGGGAACATCGGCTCCGCGTAACCGGGAATGTCGTGCGGGCTGGCGTGAACTTCCCACGGCAGCCACGGATGAACCTTGCGATACTTGTAACGCAATCCTTCCGGCCCGATAAGGCAAGTCGTGTTGAACACGCAACCGGGATACTTCGCGTCCACTTCCAGAAAGCTGCCAGTCTGAATGTAGATGCCGAGTTCGCGGGCTTTTTGGTGGTAGCGGTCGGTGTGTTCGTTGGGCACTAGCACCGCGAGCTTGTCACGGAGTTGCTCAACCGTCTCGTAGATCGGAGCAGAGTGCGCGAACTCCGGGAACACGATGAGCTTCACGTCTCCGAACGGCCGGTAGCCGATCACCGCGCTGTCGATCATGCCAAGCATGTGCCCGACGCGCTGGGGAATCGCCGAGCGATCCGCGGGGTTGGGGAAATCCGTCTGGCACGCGGCCGCGAGGTAACGGAGCATCGTTAAGACTTCGTGTTTGTGAACGGTGCGGTCTCCTTATACTTACTCCTGTCAGGTGTAAGTGTCCGAACGGTGGGCTTCGTCATGTCGAAACTTGTCTCACCGACTCTGCGAGCGCTGTTAGATCGCCTCATCGACTTCGCCGGGACATTCCCCCCGGCCTCGTTACCGTGCAGCGCCGCAGTGACGAACTACGCGAACTACCGCAAGAGCGAACACGCCTGGATGCTGCGCTGGCTCGTGGTCAGCGCGGCCGATGCCGATCGCGTGCCGACAGAGTTGCACGGCTCGCTCTCCATATTGAGCGACACCGACGACCCGCGTGGGGCGGTGATTGAATCGAAGAAGGTGTTCGCACCCGCGCGGCCAACGTATTGCGAAGTCCCGATTCAGACTCTCGATGAAGTGAAGCAAGCGGGTTGCTTCGCGAAGATCAGAACTGGAAGCGTGAAGCCGGAAGCGATTCCCCCGGTCGCGGATGTGGCGGCGTTCATTCTGGCGTGCGCTGACCGCCGGCTCGCGTTCAAGGCAACGGCCGGCTTGCATCATCCCGTTCGCGCCGAATATCCGCTTACGTATGAAACCAACGCCCCGCGAGCCGTCACGCATGGCTTTGTGAATGTGTTCCTCGCAGCGGCCTTCGCATGGCACGGTCAGCGCGACATCGGCCCGATTCTGACTGAGACAGACGCGGGTACATTCCGATTCGATGACCGCGCACACTGGCGGGACTGGTCGCTCTCCGCCGAGCAAGTTCACGAAGCTCGAAACGACTTCGCCCACGCCTTCGGCTCCTGTTCGTTTGAAGAACCTGTTTCCGATTTGCGAGGGCTGGGACTGCTATGATTGTCGACCTCACGCGGAGCGTGATGCCGACGCGAAGGGCGGAGCGCAATACACATCACGCGGAGCGTGAGGACTACGGTCTTGGCTTTCATAGTAGTCCTCACGCTCCGCGTGATGCCGACGCGAAGCGTCGGGCTTTCTCTTGCTGCTGGCTGCGCTTCTGACATCACGCGGAGCGTGAGGACTACAATCAAGCACCGCTCGCGGAGCGAGCGGATCACACTCTCGGAACCAAACATGATCGACGAGACACACGACTCGAAGCGGCGAAGTTGGGTGGAGTCCGCCAACCTCGACGGATGCGATTTCCCGATTCAGAACTTGCCGCTTGGTGTCTTCCGCGTGCAGGGTGAAAATCGCACACGAATCGGCGTTGCAATAGGTGACGACATTCTGGATGTGGGCGCTTGGTTGGGCGGCAATTCGTTGAACGCTTATTTCGCGCTCCCAGCGACTCAGCGCCGCGACTTACGCCGAAAGTGGAGTATCACCCTCGACCGCGGAGCCACCAAACGGCCGCTCTATTCGCAATCGCAATGTGAAATGCTCATGCCCGCGGTCGTGGGCGATTACACCGACTTCTACGCGTCCATTCACCATGCAACCACCGTCGGCCGGATGTTCCGCCCGGATAACCCGCTGTTGCCGAATTACAAGCACGTTCCGATCGCGTATCATGGCCGGTCGTCGTCGCTCGTTCTCAGTGGAACGCCGGTGAAGCGTCCCGCCGGACAACTGGGCGAAGGAAAGTTCGGTCCGACGCGCGAACTCGATTACGAAATGGAAATCGGCGCGTTCCTCGGCCCGGGGAACGAACTCGGCAAGCCGATTCCGATAGGAGAAGCACAACAACACATCGCGGGCGTGTGCCTGGTGAATGACTGGTCCGCACGCGACATTCAGCGGTGGGAGTATCAGCCACTCGGCCCGTTCCTCGCGAAGAACTTCGCGACTTCCGTTTCGCCGTGGGTGGTTACCATTGAAGCGCTCGAACCGTTCCGAACGAGCGCAAGCACACACGATGTTGCCGTGCTTCCATACTTGCAGGAATCTGGCGAGAGCGCGTTCGACATCACGGTCGAAGTGTGGTTACGAACTCGAACGATGACCGAATCGGTTCGCATCAGCCGCGCGAACTTCCGAGACATGTACTGGACGCTGGGGCAGATGGTCGCTCATCACACATGCAACGGTTGCCCACTGCGACCGGGCGATTTGATCGCCAGCGGCACCGTATCCGGCCCGGAGAAGGAGAATCGCGGCTGTCTGTTAGAGATGACCTGGAAGGGCACCGAACCGCTTCGCTTACCCAACGGCGAAGAGCGCACGTTTCTGGAAGACGGCGACGAGGTGATTCTGACCGGCTACTGCCAGCGCGACGGCTTCGCCCGCATCGGCCTCGGCTCCTGCCGCGGCTCAATCGTCGCGGGATAGCGAAGACAGTCGCTGCGCTCAGGAGTCAGGAGACAGGAATCAGGAGTCAGAGAAGAACCAAACCCAGGCTTTCCTGACCCCTGACCCCTGATTTCTGCTGACTCCTGACTCGGAGCGCCCATGTCGTTTGATCCACACCTTGCGACGCGAGCGGCCGTCCTCGATTACTTTTCCGCTCGTAGCGAGCGCTATCCCGATCTCGTGCCGCACATCGAACAGTTCTTTGCCGATCCGAGTCTTGAATCGGGCAGAGGAATGCTGCGGGCGTACTTTCGTGGGCATCGCGTCGGCGATATTGCGTCGTTACGAATGGCGACGGCGTCGTTCGCGGATAAGCGGCTCGTGCGCGCGGTGGTGGAGTCGATCCTCGCGGACGAATCCGCGCTCGCGGCGATCGCAGCGCGGTCGTATCCGCATCCCATCGGCTTCGACAAGCTCGTGCTCGATGATGACCGAGCCACAGGCTTCAAGTTTCGGCTTCATGTCTACTGGCGCGGGGCCAACTTCGCCTCGCTTGAGCGATTGCACCTGCACCGCTTCGAGATGGCGTCGGCCATCGTGACAGGCGAACTCACCAACCACACCTGGCGCGTGGTGAATTTCAAACCGGCGAACGGACTTCTGCCGGGAATGAACCTCGCGGAGGCTTGCGAGAGCGCAGCGCACACTCGCCGCGTGATGCCCGCGTATGCCGGCTACCGTCGAGATGCCAACGGCGCTTTGCGGAAAACCTATCTTGGAGAAGCCACACTCGAACGCGGCGGCTCCGAGACGTTCACCTCCGGAGTTGCTTACGCTCAGATACTCGAAGACGCCCACTTCGTCGAAACCAACGCGGAGACAGGATTCGCCAACGGCGACTTCTGCTCCACGGTCTACATCCACGGCCCTTCCCTCACCGATAAAGCTGGTCGCGCGCTGCCAATCCTCTTTGAGGAAAAACTCCTCGCCGATGACAATCAACTGATTTCGCCGATCCCGGCGCTGGCAACGGAACTGCTTCGCGAGCAACTCAGGCGGTATCGAGACACACTCGCCGACATCCTGAACTTTTATGAGTGGATTTACGACCCGAAACACGGCCGCAATCTCTCGGTCGGGATGATCGCGGGCTACCTGCTCTGTGAAGCGTTCAAGACTCCACACGTCATTGACGTGTTCGAGCGCCGATACGATGAGTGCAAGGATGTACTGGCGCGCCATGAAAACACCGTGCGCGAACTCATTGAAGGGCGCTTGCCCTCCGCAACACTCAATGACGATGACCGCAACACGCGATACATTCGCCTGCTTTGCGCAAAGGCGCTATCACACCCGGCCGGGCCGCGCGCGTGGATCGACGACTACGGCGGACTCACACGCGAGATGTGGAGATACTTCGGTGCGATCCGAGGAGAAGTGAACCCGCGCATCACCGTGCTGAAACCGATCTGGGATCGCGTGGTGAAACGGAAGCTGCCCGGCGGGATGCACTACGGCCACATCGGAGCGATGATCGAGGCCGCGTTCGATGCGAACGAAATCGCGATGAAGCACTTCGAGACTCACCTGCAAGCAACCCACAAGGACGAGCACAATATCACCTGCGCCGTCGATGACGAAATCGAGACGCGAATCTGCACGGTACTCAAGAGTCACTTCCCCACGTATCGCTTCTATGGTGAAGAACGCGGAGACGCGGACCTCACAGCGCCCGCGCCCGGCGCGCATCGCTTCCTGGTAGACCCGCTCGACGGGACGCGGAACTTCCTCGGTCGCCGACAGGAGTTCTGCACCGCGATTGCCTGTCAGGAGTGGACCGGATCGGAATGGGTGACGACCGAGGGCGTTGTGTGTCACCCGCATTCGGGCCGTGTGTTCTGGGCCGAACGCGGGCAAGGCGCGTTTGTCATCGAACGCAACGACTACGAACACCGAGCCACGGTGCAGGCGGTAACAGTCGATGACGCGAACCCGCTGAAGCATCAACTGATCGACTTCTCGGCACGCGGGCTTGAACTGGATTGTCAGTCGGCAGTGTTTCGTGAGCTGGTGACTCGAAATGCCGCAATTCGCAATAGCGGCTCGGTCGCGCTCATGCTGGCTCACATGGCTGGTTGTGGAGGAACGGGTGCCATCATCACCGCGAAGGATCACGATGTTGAAGCCGGTCGGCTCATCGCGAGCGAAGCCGGCGCGTGCATCACGCAACTGGCCTTCGAGTCAAGGGGTTCTCAACGCATAGCCACAATCGTTGGTGTCGAGAGGCGAATTCACGATGCGCTGGTGGAACTGGTTGGCGGACTCATCCACCAGCACGCCAGCCGACCGTGTTAAACCGCACAACCAAACGTGTTACGGATCACCCGTACTCCGATCAGCGGGTCAGTCGGAATCCGTCGGGGGCGCTGCGTCGTCTTTTTCTTGCACGGTTCGTGCGGTGAGAAGGAAATACCCTCTAGACCCGGCGAGAGAGCGATTTCGATCTGGAAAGCTCGCTCTCGCCCGGAGGAACGCGGAATGCCTATCGGTTCTCTGGCCGGTGTGATTCCCCGGTTGCGCACCATTTCACTGGAGTCGCAAGGCACCACCAGCGACTCCGAACTGCTCGACCGCTTCCTCGCCTCACGAGACGAGTTGGCGTTCGAGGTACTTGTTCGCCGACACGGGCCGATGGTCTTCGCGGTCTGCCATAGAGTGCTGCGCCACACTCAGGACGCCGAGGACGCTTTCCAGGCCACGTTTCTTGTGCTTGCTCACAAGGCCGCGAGTGTGTCTCCGAAAAGCAAACTCGCTGGCTGGCTGCATGGCGTTGCCTACAAGACCGCGCTCAAGGCCCGGCATCGAGCCGCCCGACGCCTGGAGGTCGAACAGCAAGCTCCCACACGAGACCGCCACGACATGCCGCCCGATACGAACTGGGACGATGTGGAACCGATACTCGACCAGGAACTGGCCGCCCTCCCCGACTGCTACCGGCTGCCGATTATTCTCTGTGACCTGGAAGGAAGACTCCGTTCGGAAGCCGCAACCTCGCTCGGCTGCGCGGAAGGAACTCTCTCCTCGCGTCTGACACGCGGGCGAAGGATGCTCGCGGATCGCCTGAAGCGCCGAGGAGTTCATCTTTCCGGAACAGCTCTGGCTCTGGTACTGTCCGAACGATCTGTCGCCCTCGCTGAACCACTGATCCGCACAACCGTGCCCGCAGCGCTCTCCTGTGTGTCGGCGTCTGCTGGTTGCGGCTGTGTCGTCTCCTCAAGTGTCGCCGATCTGGCGAAAGGAGTGATGAAGAGTATGTTCCTGAAGAAACTCCAGACGGTCGCGGTCGCCGCCTTCGTCGTCGCGACCACGGCCTTCGCGCTCACGGGCCTGATGATTGACCGCTCTCATGCGGCACCGGTTCCCAAGGATCCTCCACTTCCCGCAGTGGAAGACAAGGCCGTGACCGAGGCGCTCTCGGATGTCAACGGCCAGCTCCTGATGCACCGCAAGGTACTCAAGGACATCAAGTGCGACATGGATCAGTTCGACAAGATCATGGACCTTCTGGAAGACGCTCAGCGCAAGGCCAACGAGAAGACGAACGAAGCGATGATGCAACTCAAGCCCGGAGCAAACGGTGGAAACTTCAACCCCGAAGACTTCCAGAAGATGATTCAGGAAGCTCAGGAAGCGGGAGATAAGGAGTTCCGCAAGTCGGTGACGACGGTGGTCAAGACGATCCTTTCGCCGGCTCAGCGGAAGCGGCTGCGGGAAATCGACCTCCAGGTGAAGGGACACGAAGCCTTCCTGACTCCCTCGGTCGTCAAGGCGCTCGAACTGACCGCCAAGCAGAAAGAACAATTCGCCGCGAACGCCAAGAAGGTCGATGAGGACATCCAACAGGCATTCCAGAAGCCGGTAATCGGAATTGGTGGCGCTCCCGGTGCCAATGGTGGTGTTGTCATCGGAGGAGGCGGATTCGATTTCGATAAGATCGTGCGAGACGCTCGTGCTGATGGAATGAAGCGCGCGCTGGCGATCCTCACCGACGAGCAGAAAGCCATCTGGAAGAAACTCGTCGGCCAACCGTTCACGCACCCCATCCAGCAGCCGTGGAAGGGCAACTTCGGCGGCTTCGGCTTCGGGCGCGGAGGATTTGTTGCTCCGGCCGTGCCAGTCCCACTCCCGCCCGCGGGAGGAGGCAACGGCGGCGTCAAAATCCTCCCGGCTCCCGCGCAACCAGTTCCTCCAGTTGATCCGGGCAAGTAACTGCTCCACGGTTGAGAACGAACATTCTGTTGACACCAGACGCCGGGAAGTTTCTCCCGGCGTCTGGCTTTTTTGGCGGTTGTCCGAGTTTCCATACCGCGAGCGCAACTCTCCTCTGTTCGCACCTGAATATTGCCATACCTAACCCGACTCAACATCAACTTCATCCATCTTTCGTCCCCCTTGGCTTTGGTGTGAGCTACAGTTGAAGTCCCCACCCTTCGTCCCTCGTGCTGGCAGCGCCCATGCCTCAGGTTCGCGCCCCCGACCATCCGCCGCACCAGCCCTCCAGCAAAACACCCGGCGCCACGCCGCTGCCCGGCTACGTCTTGATCGAGCCGCTTGGTCGTGGGGGATTTGGTGAAGTGTGGAAGTGCGAGGCTCCCGGCGGGCTTCACAAGGCCATCAAGTTTGTCGCCGGGAACTCCGAGCTGATTACCAGTGACGAGACGCAGCTCCGGCAGGAGTACGAGGCGTTTCAGCAAGTGAAGGCAATCCGCCACCCATTTTTGCTCTCGCTGGAACGAGTTGAGTTGGTGGACGATGAGCTGGTGATGGTGATGGAACTGGCCGACCGGCAACTCGGCGACCGTTTCCAGGAGTGCCGAGCAGCCGGACTTCCCGGCATCCCCCGCGACGAACTCATCGGCTATCTCAAGGAAGCCGCCGAAGCGCTCGATGTGATTGGCAACAAGTACGGACTGCAACATCTCGACGTGAAGCCGGCCAACCTGTTCCTCCTGGCCAACCACGTCAAGGTCGGCGACTACGGACTGGTCAGCAAGCTCGATGGTGGAACGGCAAGCGGCAAGAGTCGCGGGCTGACTCCGAAGTACGCAGCGCCGGAAGTGCTTCAGGGGCAAGTTCACACACAATCCGACCAGTACAGTCTGGCTCTCGTCTATCAGGAGTTACTGAGCGGAACGTTCCCATTCTCCGGCCGGACACCGCAACAGTTGATGCTCCAACACGTCTCCGTGGAGCCTGATCTCCGGGGGCTTCCCGAACATGATCGACCCGCGGTGAGTCTGGCGCTCCAGAAGCGGCCGGAAGATCGCTTCGCTTCCTGCGAGGAGTTCGTGCGCGTGCTCGCGGCTCGGCCGATGATTACGCCAGAGTTGGCCCGGTCGATCATGGTGACTCCCGCTCCGCGCGGATCGGGAAGCAGCAGTCTGTCGGGACTCCGCGTGCCCAGCTCAAGTGCTCTGACGCGCGGACCGGCAAACGCGGACGAACCGACACACCAGAGCATCCCCACGAACACACCGCCGGCAAGCCCCGGAGTCGGACTTCCGAGGCTCGTGAGTAGCGACCGCCCGACGACAACTCCCGCGCCACGGAGCCTTGTGACTCCCGCTTCGACTCCTCAAGCGCGACCGCCGGTGACCAAAAGCGCATCGGTCAAGTTAGATCAACTCCAGTCGCTCGCGCCGGTTGAATGGCTCGTGGGCCGAGCGGCTCCCGACCCGGACCGACCGGCGATTCAGTTGGTTCGGGCCGTGCTGGAATCGGCCGCGGCCGGCAGTCCATTCCCAATTGATGTTCGCGGAGTGACGCGCCTGCCTGATGGAAGTTGGTTGTGTCGGTTCCTGACAACGATGGACCCGCGCGTTGCTCAGGTGAGGCTCGACTTGCTTTGGGAAGAGGGCGGGATCGCGATGGACACCCGACAGGAGGGCCGGGTTGTCTTCCGCAAGACCGCCGAGGAAGCTCCGATTTCCGTGGGGGGACTGTTGAGCGCATTCGGGAAGAAAGCGCCTCCTCCACTGCCGAAATCGGGCTTTGAAGTCGTTGTCCAGCTTCCACCACCCGGTACGGGAATCGGCGAAGTCGTCGCGACAGCGAACCTCTTTGGTGGCCCGCCCGCGGAGTTTGCCCGCAGCGCGGAGCGGTCGATTGTCAAATTGCTTGAAGGCGTTCGACGCGAACTGAATAACTTCGAGGATCGCCGAAAGCATCCGCGTGTGCCCGCGACATTCCCAATCAATCTCTACCCACTCCACTCGGACGGACGGATCGATCCTCCGCTAACCGCTCGGTGTAAGGACATTTCCGTGGGTGGGCTGGCTTTGATGTCGAAGTCCAAGCCATCGACTCGGTATATGTACGTGGCGTTCGAGGGCGTTCCGCGGGTGGCGGGGCTGGCGGTTCTGATCCAGGTTGTTCGCTATTCGAGGCAGGAAGAAGAGTTCTGCGTCACTGGCCGCTATCGGCTGGACCTCGGTCCCGAAAGCTCCGGCAAGTCTTGAGTGTGGTCGGCTCGCTCCGCGAGCGGACCATGCTCTGTCAAATGCTGGGTGAGTGGGAAAGACAGAAGACCCCTCACCCGCCGCTATCGATGCTTCGCATCGGCGGCGACCTCTCCCCGCAGGAGCGGGGCGAGGTGTGGGTTTTGCCCATTTCGCAAAGCTACTCGAAACTGCAAGCGCCCTCACCTCGCCCCGCTTTTGCGGGGAGAGGTCGCCGCCGCGGAGCGCTTCGCTCCGCGATAAGCGGCGGGTGAGGGGTCTTTTCTGATTCTCGACTCACCCAACATTAGGATTTCGACAAAGGATGCGGACCACACTCCAATCTCCAACACAGTTTCACTTCTTGGCCGGCGGAAGCTCCTTCGCGATGGCGGGCAACTTCTCCGCGAAGCCGCACTTCGTTCGCTTCAACTCCTCTTCGAGAGCCTTCCGCATCTGAGCAACGGTGTCCTTGTGCTTGGGATCGTAAGCGAGGTTCGTTAGCTCGTCGGGATCGGTCTTGAGGTCGTAGAGTTCTTCGACTTCGCCCTCAACGAGCGTGCGGATGTACTTGAAGTTCCCCTTCCGCACCGCGAGCCACCACGGCACACCGCTTTGCAGATTCTTCGGGTACTCCTTCGGAATGGCGTGCGTGTCGGAGCCGAACTTCTGCCCGGTGTTGGTGTAGAGCATGACGTGTGGCCAGTCCGCTTGCGGATTCTTCACAAGCGGCATCAGGTCATGCCCGTGCATGTCCCAGGGAAGCTTCAATCCGGCCGCGGCGAAGAATGTCGGCGCGAAATCGACGCCACTGGCCCCGACTTCGCACACCTTACCTTCTGGAACAGTGTCCGGCTGTCGGAAGATCAGCGGCGATCGCAGAGTGGCATCGTACGGAGCGAGCTTGTGGCGGAAGCCGTGTTCGCCGAGCGCGAAGCCTTGATCCGATGTGAACACCACGAGCGTGTTCTTGGTCTGCCCGGAGTCTTCGAGCGCTTTGAGCAACTCGCCGACGCCGTCGTCGATTGCCTGACCGCACGCGGCGTACTTGCGGATCATCCCTTCGAGCGTGAGTTTGCCCGGCGCGCCGACTTCGCCCGGTGCGCCACTCCCGCCAACGATGGAACCATCCGCGAGCTTGGTCCATGCCTTCATTTCGCGCACATACAGCGGCTTGCCCATTCGCGGGCCGAAAATGTCCTTCGGCACGGGCACCTTCGCATCCGCATAGTGGTTCTTGTATCGCTCGGCAGGTGTTATCGGCCCGTGCGTTGCGCCATAACAGAGCCACAAGAACCACGGCTTCTTCGCGTCCCGATGCTTGCCGGAGATAAACTCGACCGCCCATTTCGTGTAGTTATCTGTGCTGTAGCCGGCCGTTTCTTTCGCTTCGCCGCCGTTGGTATTGAGGAGTTGCTTGTCGTAGTAAGCGCCCGCGTTCTTGGTGTGTAGCGGCCGGTTCCACACAATCTGATAGTCCCAGTCGCGGCCGAAGCCCGCGTCGGTGCCGGTGTGCCACTTGCCGATTTGCGCGGTGACGTAGCCATTCTTGCGGAACTCCGTCGGCCAGAACTTACACTGCTTCGGATCGTAGGTGCTGTTCGGGTACGGGTCGATGAACTTCATGCTTTCGATGCCGTAGGGGTGCCGTCCGGTGAGAATCGTTGCTCGCGACGGCGCGCACCACGAGCCGTTGTAAGCGGCATGGAACCGCACGCCCTCTTTTGCGAGCTTGTCGATGTTCGGCGTCTTCAGGAAGGGATACGCCTCCGGGTAGCAACTCAGCGAGCGATTTGAATGGTCATCGGTGTAGATGAACAGGATGTTCGGCTTCTCGGCCGCGAGTGTGGGCGAAGCAGCGACGAGCGCGAGTAAGGAGAGGATGAAGGAACGCATGACTCACCAATTGAGGGAGGTTTGGACTTGTGAGCGTCGCGGCGTCAGCCCGACGGTAATTCAGTGCACCGTCGGGCTAACGCCGCGAC
>JAKEEV010000735.1 GCA_022616395.1 Planctomycetia bacterium
ACCGAGATGAGCGAGCGCACGCAGGCGAGCTTGTCCCACATGCGAGCTTGCATCGGCATGTGTTCGCAAATCTGCACGCCGGTGACATTGGTCTTGATCGGGTTGAACTCGCCCTTGAACTCTTTCGGCGCATCGGGCTTGAGGTCGTACATGTCCATGTGCGACGGTCCGCCCGGAAGGTAAATCATGATCGCGGACTTGTTGGGCGTTCGCTTGTTGAGAGCCGCGGGGTCTTGAGCGGCTTTCACTCGCAGCACGTCGGCGAGTGTCAGCCCGGCTCCGAACGCACCGATCTGGAGGAAGTTTCGGCGGGTGACTCCGTCGCAGAACCGTTGGCGGTTGCCCCAGAAAGTCAGCATGACGCATTTCTCCGAATGGAGGAAAGGCAGGAGGTTGGGATGGTGAACCGTTGGCAGGTCTGGCAGCGTGAACTTCAGGTAACACCCAAATAGTAGCTTTTGCGGACCCCTGTCGCAATCGGAAACTTCGGAATGTGCGGAATGATGCTTGAGGGTGTCTTGTGGGCTGAACTGGTCGCGAATTTGCGCCCGTCGTCGCGATTGGGTAGTCTTGAATGACCCACGAGGCTCCGACATGGCGAAGCGCAAAACGAAAGCGAAACCGATCGGTTTGATTCTGTGCGAAGACAAGGGTGCGGAACAGGTCGAGTTGCTTCAACTGGCTCAGAGCGGCATTCGGGTGACGAGTTACTTCACGGAGCTTCCGCCGAAGGATGTCTTCGAGCGGAAGCTCAAGTTCGCCGCGAACCTTGCCCGCAAGCAATTGGAAGTCAAAACCGATCCTTCGGACATCACGGCTTCTCGACGCGGCCCATGAAGAGGATCGTGCCGCGCTTCACGTCGCGGATGAGGAACAGGAACGGGTGGTCGGCGAAAAACGGCGGTGGGAATGCCGAGTCGCCGAGAACCACGGCTGTCGCGGCCGCCGCCTCGGTCCCTTCTTCGTTCACTTCGACAAAGCCCTTGTGAGTCACGGACGTGATCCACCCCGGAGACTCCTTCGCCATTCCGGTGAAGTCCGCCCCTCCTCCGAAAGCAGCCTTCATGCCGAGCGCCTGGAGGTGTTCCGGCAACTCGTAACGCGATTCGAGCTTGAACTTCGGGAGCGAGACTTCCTGCTTGTCGCGGTCCTTGAGATCGCCGATCCACTCCGCGAGAACCTTCGGAGTCAGTTGCTTCTCGAGTGCGGGGAGACCATCGGGCAACTTCGGCAGGATCACGACCATTGACAGTTCGCCACCCTGGTACGGCAACTCTACCATCGTCGTTCCATCTGCTCGGCGGGCATAACCGCACTTCATGCTGGCGTGCATCATCGGCACTTCTACCGTTGAGTCATCCGAGCAGTGGAACTTCACCTTGCGTGTCTTCTTCGGATCGAATTGCGTGACCCACTTCCCCTTGAAGTAGATCGCGTTGGTCAGCACCATGTTGGTGTTCGCCGTGATTTGGCCCGGCAAGAGCAAATCCTTGATCCGCTCGCGTGTCTGGTCCTCGACCCACTTGTTGATGCGCTTGCGTTCGCCTTCGGGGTTGCCGTTGAAGTTGGCCTCGTTGAAACCGGCTCCGAATCGCTCCTTCTGAACGCCAAGCCACTCCGTCCGCCACGGGAACCCGCTCTGACCCCAGAGTGCGTTGGCAACCGCAAGCTCGTAGTCTTTCCGCGGGTGTGTGTAGAAGCGACCGAGGTCGCCCGACGCGAGCATCTTGTCGTCGGCCGGGAGGTGCAGCACTTTCACCATTTCGTCGCGTGTGATTCCCTTTGCCCCGGTTGTGGTCATGGCAAGAGCGGTGTGAACACTGTAGGGTGAGAAGAAGATGTTCCCCTTCTCCTTCTCACGGAGCTTTGCATAGAGGTCGAGAGCGAAACGGGTGTTGCCCTCCGCAACGGTTTTCATGTCCTCGGACCACTTCGGAGCCGGGCCAGGTTCGGGTTTCTGTGGTTCGGGCTTTGGATCAGCCGGCTCCGCGAGTGTGTTGATCTGGCAACCGAACAGCCCAACACCCACGCCAAAAGCAAGCAACATCGTGAGGCGGTTCATGATTCACCCCTTATTAGGAGACCAGCAGAGCATTCACCTTGTTACTCCGACGAAGCAGGACAGCTAATCGCTTTGTCGCGAATCGGTAAAATGGGCAATCGTCTCCATACTCCGCAAATCACGAGGGCCGCCGGTGTCCGCTACCGACAAGTTCACGGACTATCTTAACCAGTTCGCTGCTGACCGCGACGCGATGCTCGATCAGCTCCGGCGCGTCGTTGTCGGGCAGAGCGAGGTGATCGAACAAGTGCTCGCCGCGATCTTCACTCGCGGGCACTGCTTGCTAGTCGGCGTACCAGGACTGGCCAAGACGCTCATGGTCAGCTCCATCGCGCAGATTCTCAATATCACCTTCAAGCGCGTGCAGTTCACTCCCGACCTGATGCCCTCGGACATCACCGGAACGACGGTGCTGGAAGAAACTCCCGATGGGAGGCGCGAGTTCCGATTCGTGCGCGGGCCGATCTTCGCGAACATCGTCCTTGCGGACGAAATCAACCGCACGCCGCCGAAAACACAGGCCGCGCTCCTCGAAGCGATGCAAGAGCGACAGGTAACCGCGGGCCAGGAGACAATGAAACTCCCGGAGCCGTTCTTCGTGATTGCGACTCAGAACCCAATCGAACAGGAAGGAACTTATCCGCTTCCCGAAGCACAGCTCGACCGCTTCATGTTCAACGTGCGCGTCGATTACCCCACCGCGGAGGACGAGAAGCAGATTGTGACGATGAGCACGCGCGGGGACAGGCCGGACCTCTCGAAGGTGCTGACCGCCGAACGCATCGTCGCGTGGCAGAAGCTGGTGAAGAAGGTGGAGGTGCCGAACTTCGTCACGGACTTCATCGTGAAGTTTGTTCGCGCAACGCGACCGAAAGACCCAAGTTCGCCGGACATGATTAAGCGTCTCGTGGACTGGGGCGGCGGCCCACGAGCGGGAATCTTCCTCGCGCAAGCGGGTCAGGCATTCGCAGCGATGGCCGGTCGGCCGAGTGTCGCCATCGACGACATCAAGAAGGCCGCGATTCCCGTCTTGCGTCACAGAGTCAGCGCGAACTTCCAGGCTCAGGCCGAAGGCCGCACCAGCGACGACATCGTGCTTGAGCTATTGAAGATCGTCAGCGAACCGGAACCGAAAAAGTACGTGGAGAAGAAGAAGGGGTGAGAGGCAGAGGACAGAGGGCAGTGAGCAGTGATCGGTAATCACTAATCAGTTATCAGTCAGCAGAAATCCGAGATTAGGATTCGGAGTAAGATGAAGAAGAGGAAGAAGATTATGAGCACGAACAACGAGTAAGAGACAGAACCGAAAGCCATTCGGTTGTTGTCCTTCTCTTCTGGCTCTTGCTCTTACTCTTCTTCCAAATCCTCCTCATCCTACTCCTGCTCCTCTTCTGATTACTGATCACTCGATAACTGATGACTTCTTCTTTATGTGGTATCGCGTGTTCAGTCGCTCTGAATTGGAACCGAAGCCTGCGGCGCTGGCGGAGCATTTGCACGCGCTGGG
>JAKEEV010000736.1 GCA_022616395.1 Planctomycetia bacterium
CATCGCCCGCGACACCGAATGTGATTTCCTTGAAGCCGCCCGCGTCGCCGGGACTGTGCGAGATGGATTCGACCCTCCACCCCTTGTTGCGGGCGTAGCGCGTGTACATCTCGTAGAGATCGCCCGCGAAGAGAGCGGCCTCGTCTCCACCTTCGCCAGCGCGGATTTCCAGAATGATCTTCGAGAAGTCTTCGGACGGGTCGATCAGGAGTTGGTCTTCGATCTTCGAGTGCAATGCATCGCGCTTGGGCCGCAGATCGGCTAATTCTTCCTCGGCAAGCGCGGCGAGGTCGGGGTCGGCTTCGCCGCGAGCGGCGATTGCTTCGGCTTCAGCAATGGAATCGCACAGCCGCTTGTATTCGAGGTACGGCTCGATGGTCTTGGCGAGCGATCCACGCTCTTTCGCGATGGCACCGGCTCGCACCGGGTCCGCGGCAATCGCGGGGTCGTAGAGTTGTTGTTCCAGTTCGCGATAGCGCGCAAGCTGAGGTTCAAGAGTTGGGAACATGGCAGTTCGTGTTTCGTATTTGGTGTTTTGTGTTTGGTCATTCGTCCAATGGGTGAACGTCTTGGAGCGCTAAAGCGGCCCCAAGTCGTATGCAGCCCCGAGTCGCGGCAGATCACGCATCGCGAAACCCCAAACACGAAACACCAAACACGAAATACCAAACACGAATTACTTCTTCTCTTCGGCTTTTTGGGCCTCTGGCTTCTTCGTTTCGGCCTTCTCCTCGCCCTTCTTGGCAAGGTTGGACTTCTTGTACTTGTCCTGGAACTTCTGCACGCGGCCGGTGGTGTCCACCAGCTTCATCTTGCCGGTGAAGAACGGGTGACTGGCACTGGAGATTTCCAGCTTGTACAGCGGGTACTCCTTGCCGTCGGTCCACTTGATCGTCTCATCGGTCTCGACGCACGACCGCGTCAGGAACGCAAAGTTCGCGGATGCGTCCTGGAAAACAACCGGCCGGTAATTGGGGTGAATGCCCTGCTTCATGGTTTGCTCCGCGATAAGTGAGATTCGTTATCGTAGGAAGGGATTCCGCTTGCGACAATGGGACTTGGTAGCCCCTCAAGCGGTTGGGTGCGTCCACTTTTTCTTGGGGAACTCGCCACCCAGCCGGCTAACGCCGGCGGTTCGACGGGGCTTTGTCGAACCGCCGGCGTTAGCCAGCTGGGTCAAGACCCAGAAAACTTGGTAGCCCCTCAAGCGGTTGGGTGGGAACAACGGATATTGACGAATGTTCACTATTGAAGTAAAGTATACCAAGAGTGGTGGAACGCGGTCTTTGACAACGCGAGACCAACACGATAAAGGCCACCCCTGGCTTTAGCAAACCCCATGTTTTCAAGGAGTTGGGGGCCATAACGGCCACCTCTTTGCACCGCAAAGTGACCAAACCCCACAAATCCTGGGCGAAAACGAGAAGAGGAGAAAAGCAGGGGGGTGGCGGGGGAGGGGGCGCTCCGACGTGGGGCAACCAGATTTGCCGGGAACTGACCCAAAATCAGTTCGATGCACCCTCAACCCGCCGTCATCTCCACTCCCAGGAGTGTGAAATCATCTCCGTGGCGAACGTGCAGAAGCAGTTCGCGTGCGACTGCGTTCAGGAAGTCGGAGTTGGTCGCCTCGCGATGACGAGCAGCGGCTTCCAGTAAGCGATCCGTACCGGCCGGGCCGGGATCGCCATCGGGCCGCGTGCCGTCTGTGCCGATGAGCAAGCGGTCGCCAGGGTTGAGCGTTCCGGAGAGCGATTGGTAAGTTGTGTCCGCAGTTCCGAGGAACGGTCCGGGTACGGCCCACACGCCAGGCGCGCCATTCGTGGGGACGTGAACCGCTGCTGGAAGTCCGGCTCGCGCGAGAGTGATCCCTCCGGTTTTGGTGTTCAGCACGCCGACGAGCATTGCCACCAGCGGAAGATCGTCCGCGCCGATTCCGAGCAACTGTCGGTTCACCGATGTGAGAACTTCACCGGGAGGAATGATGCGGTAGCTGTTCTGAGCGATCTCCTTGAGCACAACCGATTGCTGAACGAACACACCGAGCAATCCGCCCGCGGCCGTGCCCGTACCGACCACTTCGCCCACGAAAAAGCCAACGTGGTGTTCATCCAACCGCCTCACATCGTGGAAGTCGCCGGCAGTGCGGCTTCGCGGGCGGAAGCACACACCAAACCGCGCTGAGCCAACCTCCGGGAAAGCCTTCGGCAGAAAGTTCCTCTGCACGCGGCGAGCCATGTCCTGTTCGCATTCGATTTGCGCGAGTGCTTTCTTCAGTTGATCGCCCAGTAAGCGTGCTTCATTGGCGCGCACGGTCACGTGAGCCGCGGTTGCGTGTGTTCGCGTCAGTGCCCGGAGTTGCGCGACGAAAGCTGCTGGCTCAACAGGGCGAGAAAGCACCACATCCGCGCCCGCATCCAGCCCGGTCACGACTTTGTCTGAAGACGCGATCCACACGATGGGCACGATCTGGTCACCGAGTTCGGCTCGCCAGCGCCGCGTTTGTGCCGCAGCGATGTCTGTTCGCTCCCCGACTTCAATTACTGCCGTCACGACCGGTCCGAAGTCCACCGCGGGCGTCGAACCCAGCAAATGATCGGCCACGACGAACCCCGCCGAGGCGATCAACCGGCGCGTTTCCTCTGCCCTCGCATCGGGCGGCGAGCTAAACAGAACTGTCGCGGGAGACATTCGTGTTTCGTGTTTTGTGTTTTGTGTTTAGTATTCTGTTGGTGGGTGGAGGCATTTGGGTTCTGCATCCCGACCGCCAGCTACCTGCCAGACACTAAACATTTACCACCAAACACCCAATACCAAACGCCGATGCCCATCCAGATGGAACTCCGCCGGATCATCATCAGCGAACTCGACGACCATCAGGTCATCATCCTGAAGGAAGTCGAGGGCGAGCGGAACTTCCCCATCGTCATCGGGATCTTTGAAGCTACCAGTATCGACCGCCGCGTAAAAGGATTACCCTCTCCACGCCCGCTCACACACGATCTGATTACGTCGGTGGTCGAACAAATGGGAGGCGAGATTCAGGACATCGTGATTAGCGACTTGAAGGAGCACACATACTTCGCCAAGCTCCGCGTGCGCAAGGATGGCGAGTTGATCGACGTGGACTGCCGACCGAGCGACGCGATTGCAGTCGCGGTTACCGCCCGCGTACCGATCTACGTGAGCGAAGACGTGTTGGGAGAAGCTCTGGAAGAGGAAGAAGAGTAACGTCTGTGGAGCGCGGGCGTCCCGCCCGCTTCGGAGTGCCGTCGGGCTTCCCGAATATCGAGAAGCGAGTTTCCCCTGGAAGGTAGGCGGGCGGGACGCCCGCGCTCCACAGAAGCCAAACAACGATTGCAACCCATTTCCACCTCGCGTACATTCGGGGAATCCCGCCAGCACTCCCGCCTGTCGCCCGTCGGAGTCCGCCCGATGATTACCATGCTTGGCAGTCCGCGGCTCTGTTGCGATGGCTTCACGCGTCGCGAAACGCTCGCGGCCGGTGCGCTAACGCTGCTTGGGAGTAGCTTCACGCTGCCCAACTTGCTCGCAGCGGAAGAACGCAAGCCCGCGGGAACGCGACCGGGCAAAGCGAAGAACGTCATCCTGCTCTACTTGCTCGGAGGAGCCGCCACGCAGGACATGTTCGACCTCAAGCCCGATGCTCCGGCCGAAGTTCGCGGAGAGTTCAAGCCCATTCACACTTCCGCAAGCGGCGTGCAGATTTGCGAACACCTTCCGCGCATGTCGAAGTGGATGCACAAGACGGCCATCGTTCGCAGCGTGAACCACAACGCCGGCTGCCACAACTGCCTGCCGAGCTACACCGGCTTCGAACAGCCGATGCCCGACCAGCACCCACGTGACACCGATCCGCCAAGCATGGGGAGCGTGTGCGAATTCCTGCGCGCTGGTCGCGGAGACCTTCCCGATTACATTTATTTGCCCTGCTGGCTCGGCTGGGGGCAAGTCTTCCGTCGAGCCGGTCCTTACGCGGGGCTACTCGGCCGCAAGTACGATCCGCTTATCACCGAGTGCGCGCCTTTCGCCGACAAGGGCGAGAACCCAGCGCCGGGGAAGCCCTCAATCGTTCGTGGAATGCCACTCTTACCCAACACGGCGTTCGACAAAGACCTCACGATTGACCGCCTCAACAACCGGCGCTCGCTGCTTCAGCAAATCGATGATAAAGCGAAGCGCTTGGAGTCTGACGGGACCGTGGGCAGCTACGACCGCATTCAACAGAAGGCATTCGGGCTGCTCACCGCATCCAAACTGAAGGCGTGCTTCGATCTGTCGAAGGAAGACCCGCGCTTACTGGATCGCTACGGCCGCACGCTCTTCGGACACAGTTCGCTGATTGCACGCAAGTTGGTGGAGGAGGGCGTGCGCTTCGTGAACGTGACGTGGGACTTATTCTGGGATCGCGTGAAGATCGACTACGATGCGTGGGACACGCACACCAAGAACTTCGA
>JAKEEV010000737.1 GCA_022616395.1 Planctomycetia bacterium
CGCGGTGACTCACGTTTGGGTTGTGGAAGAGCTTGGCAAGTTCGCGCTGGTCGAGTGTCGGCTGGAAACGGGCCGCACGCATCAAGTTCGCATTCATCTGGGCGAAGCGGGAACTCCCCTGTGCGGCGAAAGAGTCTACGACCGTCAGTTGTATGGCAAGCCGGCGCCTGATGGGAGCGGCGCGCAGCGTCCGATGCTGCACGCAGCGCGCCTGGGCTTCACGCATCCCGAAACAGGTGAAGCGATGAACTGGGAAGTGGACCCGCCGGAGGATTTCCAGCGGGTGTTGGAGGAGCTGCGTTCAATCAAGGGCCGGTCATTTCCAACTTGATTGGAGGGCCGCCAGGTTTCACTTCGATTGAGGTGAAGGGAGTTTTCGTGGCATCGGCATACCGGTCTGGGATGCGAGAGGGCTTGAGCGGTTTGTCCGCGTCCGCGCGAGTGGGTTTGAGTCCTTCCCACTGCTTTTCATCGGTGATGACCACGCGATGCGTGCCGACAACCGCTCCGCTCCTTTGGTTATCGCACGTCAACTTGAAACGCCCTTCGCTATCGGTCACGCCCGTTGAACGTGGGCCGGAGGTTTGCTTGTCGGGATCGGGAAGGAACTCCACGCGCAGGTCGGCCATCCCCTTGCCGTTGTAGGTGACGATTCCTTCCACTTCCGTCAACTCCGGCCCGCTGCTGCAGCCAACCAGCAGGCTCGCGAGGAGCAGCCCGAAGACGAGGCGAAACAGGTTAGCGTTCACGAGTGTCTCCAGGTTTCACACAAGTGTTCCCGTGATGAATCGGAAAGCGCCTCCTTGACTCACGGCAGGTTGACGACTTCCCCCGTCGCTCGCGTGGAGAGCGCGCGAAGGGTGATGAGCGGAATCGAGTCGCTAATGAACCGAACCGAGCCATCGGCGAGGCAGAAGTTCGCGCCGCCGCTGTGCTGGCTGCCAAAGGCGTTGATTCGCTCGTCCGCCTTCAGCGTGGTACACGGAGCGATGACCTTGTAGTTGAGGGGAACCCAGGAAGAGAGAGTCACATCCCCCGGTGCCCGGAACGCCCACCAGCCCCAGGCGGTGAGAAGTCCCCCGCAACCACCCGACGCGGTGGGAGCATTGTAAACCGGGTCGAAGTGACTCCGTTCGCCAAAGAGGATGGTGTTGCTGGTCCCGTCCGAGATGCCCGTCATTTGGACTTTCATCTCGGGGTAGTTACTGGTGATCGCGACGATGATTCCATCTCTCAGAAGTAGCCCCCTGCTATCGCGGTAGGAGCGCGTCCCGGCGCAGCCGCCGTAGCTTGTCAGACCAAAATGCTCTGTGGGATCGCTCGTATCGATGGCGGGATTGGGCAAAGCGTCCGAGGGACAGACAAGGATCTTGATGGCCTGCGCTGCCCGTGCTCCTGACGCTACGGTGCCGAAGTTGTTGCCGTGACTGTTGTAATCCCAGTTCTTCTGGAGGTTGTCCTGCTCGAAGTAGGGCAGGAGATCCACGAACACCGTCTTGATGGGGCGAATGCGGCGGTAAGCCTGCGGGAAGTGGCCCTGAGCGTCGTGGAAGTTGTGTGCGGCGAGACCGAGTTGCTTGAGATTGTTCGAGCAACTCATGCGGGCCGCGGCTTCGCGGACCTTCTGGACTGCGGGAAGCAGAAGCCCGATCAGGATCGCGATAATCGCGATCACTACCAACAGTTCGATGAGGGTGAACGCGGTTCGGCGCATGGTTGATACCTCTGGACGGTAAGAGGTTCCCGCAAACTCAACGGAGCGGAACTGAGGGGAAATGACTGAGTGTGAAATACCAGAACCGCGATGGGAGGTGCAAGAATATTTCGACGAAGTTTTGATGAAATCCCGCTGGCAGGTCACGAGCAAACGGCACGACACTCGGGATGCGAGAGTCGTGCGCTGTGAGACATACTTCACACCCGCAGGACTAAGCAGGTGGCCTGAGTTGCCTGTTGCTTTTCAACGAGCCGCGACCGCAAGGGAGCGGTTAGCGTTTCCTGCTCCCTTGCGGTCGCGGCTCGTTGAAAACTTACAAACCTCTCTGCCCCAGTGCTTAGACACTGACGGGTTCCGCTTCTCGGTCCGTCGCGGGAGTCGATTCGGTCGCGATCACCGCGGGGAGAGGGGTCTGTCGTAAGCGGCCGGCCAATACCAGCGCTACGAGCGCGGTTGCCGCGGCAACCCAGCCAACGTTCTCGTAACCAGTGAGTCGGCCTTCCGGAGAAAGCGTGACGATTGCTCCGGCAATCAGAGGAGCAAGCGCGGTGCTCGCGTGTTGCACGGAAGTATTCAGACTCATGAACGCCCCGCGATTCTTCGGCTGAGCCACGCCCAACAACATCGCCTGAACAGGCACCATCCGCCCGGCCGCGAACACCATGAACCCGGTGAGTACAAGTGTCGCGACCCACAGCGGTCCCGCAGGCAGATGAGTCACAACGACCGCCATCACCATCGCGGCGAAGCCGAGAACTCGAAAGAGAGCCAGTCGTGGGAGTCGATCCGCCAGCCGGCCGACAATGGTCATGCCGATGAGTGTTGCGATTCCGCAGATGAAGTAGATCTGAGCCAGCTCGTTCTCGGTCCAGCCGTTTGTTGTCGTGAAGTACGGCCCGACGAACGAAGCCACCGTGAACGTCCCCAGCACCAGGAAGAACGAGAAGCAGAACGCCCAGAGGTGATCGCGGTGGCGAATGACCTCTGCGAACTCCTTCCAGCGATTCGGTCGGTGGGCGGTCAAGTGTCCGCGAACCGATGGGAGTTTCAGGTAAACGAGCAGCCACACCACTCCGCTTAACACCGCCAGAGCCAGAAACGGAGCGCCCGA
>JAKEEV010000738.1 GCA_022616395.1 Planctomycetia bacterium
AAACGAACGAACCGCCGGTCGCGGACCAGCAGTGTTCGAGTTGGTCTTCTTACGTTTTGCGCTTTCGTTTGACGGACGCAGCAGCGGGCGCTGTTGGAGTCGCCGGCTTGACTTTTCTCTTCTTGCGCCCACGATTGCTCACCTTGTAAGCCGCGACCGCTTCGGGTCGCGTGTACCACTGCCCGTTGCGCATGTGTGCGGCCAACTTCCTGGCTGTGATCGCGGCCCGCACCGACGATTCGGTGATACCAAGTTGCTTCGCGGCGTCTTTGACGCTAATCGTGTACGCGGCGGCGACCTTCTCTGGGTCAAGCAGGCCGAGTTGCACCCGCTTGACGCCAATCAGGTCGGACATGACCCGATAGATCGGGTTTTCAAACACAGCCAGGGTCACCATCGGGCGACCGGGAATAAAGGTGCGATCCAGTATCGGGTTCTCGTCTCCATAGACGAGCGCAATGAACTGATGAATGTCCACGGTTGGGTCAGCAGCGGCGAGGTGCAACCGGCTCAGGAATGCGGCCACGTCTGGTGCCGGGGTCGGGTACTCGATGGTTTCGCCAGACATCAGCTTGTAAGTTGGCATGATACATCTCCAGAAAAACTGGCGCTCGACTCGCGTCACAGTCAGAGGATTTCGGCGTGGTCCAGATAACGAACGGTGATCGCCAGTTGGTTGTAGAGCCACTTGGCGTATTGAACTGCGGCAATGATTTGGGGCGACATCTGCACGATTCCACTCACGAACACAATGTAACTTCGGTTCTGGTCGCGGTAGAGCGTCCCATCAGAATCTCGCCAACCACCGCCGACCGGGACCGTGGGATTGGTGTAGCCGCCGAACAGATTGGCCAACGCCAGTTCGTACTGCTCGTCAAAGAGCCGATCAAACGCCACTCCCGCGTTGTCCGCGATTGGGATAAGCAGTTGCAATTCGCTCACTGGATCGCCCTTCGAGACGGTTCGCGTCAGCGCGAAGTCGCATCCCGAACGTTATCGGCATTGTATCGCCCGCGCGATGAAGAAAGATGAAGAAAAATGATTGGAGAGCAGCGAGCCGTTGTCGCCCAACAGACCGCAAGCCCAAAAACAACAGAACCGCCGGTCGCGGACTGGCGGTTCGGGGTTTGAGAGAGCGGGATACGGGAGTCGAACCCGTCTCACAGCCTTGGGAAGGCTGGGCACAGCCGATATACCAATCCCGCAGATAGTTCACTCAATACCAAAGCGATTGTAACCTCTCACTGCTTGCTGACAAGACTTCTTTCAGACTCGCTTCGACCCAATTCCTCGCGGAGAACTTCACATGTTCCGTCTCGCGTTGACCGCTGCTCTCTGTGTGACAGTTGCGTGTGGCATGGGGTTCGCGCCGAGTTCCTCCAACGTCCGCGCGCAAGACAAGAAGGTTCAGCCAAAGCAACCGAAACTCCCCGCCGGCACCGCGGAGCATCGCGATCTGCGCTACGGCGAACACAAGGAACGCAACACGCTCAATCTCTTTGTGCCGAAGGCCGACAAGCCGCTTCCTCTCATCATCTGGATTCATGGCGGCGCGTGGAGCGCTGGGAGCAAGGACGGGAACAACCCCGCGATGCGCTTCCTCGGACAGGGCTTCGCGGTCGCGGCGATCAACTACCGGCTCAGTCAGCACGCGGTCTACCCGGCTCAGATTCAGGATTGCAAGGAGGCCGTGCGGTTCCTTCGCGCGAATGCGAAGAAGTACAACCTGAACCCGGATGCGTTCGGCGTGTGTGGAGCTTCCGCCGGCGGGCATCTCGTCGCGCTCCTCGGCACCAGCGGAGGAGTGAAGGAACTGGCGCTCGCGGAGAGCAAACACAAGGACGTTTCCGACAAGGTGCAATGCGTGGTGGACTTCTTCGGACCGACGGACCTCTTGAAGATGGCGGCGCAATCGGGACCGAACAGCAAGATCGACCACAACAGCCCGAAGTCGCCTGAGTCGCGTTTGATCGGGGGAGCAATTCAAGAGAATAAGGAGAAAGCCGCGAAGGCCAATCCCATCACTTACATCGACAAGGATGATGCCCCGTTTCTGATTCTGCACGGAGACATGGACCCGCTCGTACCGCCTGGGCAGAGCGAGTTGCTTCACGAAGCGCTCAAGAAGGCCGGCGTGCCGAGCGAACTGGTGGTCATCAAGGGCGGCGGGCATGGCGGCTCAGGGTTCGCCACAGCGGAGAACCAGGACAAGATCGCCAAGTTCTTCGACAAGCACCTGAAGAAGTAAGAACGGCGACTCGCTGCTCGCGGGCGAACCGGTACTTTCCAAACCGGTTCGCGTTTAATCTTTTGCGTCGGTTCGTCTGATGTGGTTAGATAAACTCAGACCTGCCAAACTCTTTTCAACCCCTCAACCGTTTCCCGTTTCCGAGAGAGACACCCAAAGTGGACAACTTTCGCGTTCCCCCCACGAGCGCAACTGCCGTGGATAACGACGTTGCAATGATCGAGAAGCTCCGAGACGCCCACAAGCGGCTCAAACAGGAGATTGCAAAGGTCATCGTTGGTCAGGAGAAAGTGCTCGACGAGTTGCTCATGGCAATCTTCTGCCGCAGTCACGCGCTTTTGATGGGCGTGCCGGGGCTGGCCAAAACGCTCATGGTCTCGACCCTTGCTCAGGCTCTGGACCTCACATTCAAGCGCATTCAGTTCACCCCGGACCTGATGCCCTCGGACATCACCGGAAGCGAAGTCATTCAGGACGACCCGGTCACGCGCGAGCGGATGTTCAAGTTCCTCCCCGGTCCGATCTTCGCGAACATCGTGTTGGCCGACGAGATCAACCGCACGCCGCCCAAAACGCAGGCAGCTCTGCTCGAAGCAATGCAAGAGCGCAAGGCATCCATCGGCGGGACCGACTACCCGATGAAGAACCCGTTCTTCGTGCTGGCGACTCAGAACCCAATCGAACAGGAAGGAACCTACCCGCTTCCCGAAGCACAGCTCGACCGCTTCCTCTTCCTCATCAAGGTGGATTACCCCTCGGATGAAGAGGAAGAACAGATCATGCGGATTCAGACCTCCGACACGAAGACGGACATCTCGCCTGTGCTCAATGGAGACGACATTCTTGGCTTGCAACACATCGTGCGTCGAGTACCGGTATCGGACAAGGTGTTCGCGTTCGCCAAGCGCATCACGCGGCTGTCGCGTCCGAACACTCCGGAGGCCGCGGACTTCGTGCAGAACTGGTTGACGTGGGGAGCTGGTCCGCGTGCGAGCATGAACCTGATTCTCGCGGCCAAGGCGCACGCTTTGCTTCGTGGAAGTAACCACGTGGCGGGCGATGATGTGGTCGCGGTCGCCTCTCCGATCTTGCGGCACCGACTCATCCTCAACTTCGCTGCTCAGAGCGAAGGCGTAACAATTGACGAAGTCATTCGCCAGTTGGTGAAGACCGCGGCGAAGGCGGTGGCCGCCTGACTCGGCGAACGGCCGGCGTGAGCCGGCTGGTGAGGCGAACTCCGACCGTGCGGCCGGCGGATGCCATCACCCAACGACTCACAGGAGCCGTTCGCCAATCCACCAGCCGGCTCACGCCGGCCGTTCGCCGGAAATCCCATGCCCCGATACCTCAATCCCGAAATCCTGGCTCGCGCTGAAGCTCTGGGCATGAAAGCCCGGCAGTTGGTCGAAGGCTTGCGCGTGGGCGATCACAAAAGTCCTTACAAGGGCTTCTCGGTCGAGTTCGTGCAACACCGCGAATACGTCCCCGGCGACGACATCCGACACATCGACTGGAAAAGTTACGGCCGATCCGACCGCTACACCATCAAGCAGTACGAGCAGGAAACCAACTTCATCTGCCATCTGGTCGTGGACGCGAGTAACTCGATGCGTTACGGCAGCGGGCGGACGAACAAGCTCGAATACGCGAAGCTTCTGACCGCGTCGCTGGCCTACATGATTATCCGTCAGCGCGACACGGTGAGTTTGCGTGTCTTCAATACGGGCTGGGTGGCGGAGTTGCCCGCGAGCAGTCAGTTGGGGCACATCAACACCATCACACACACGCTCGAAGACACCCAACCGCGAGACCGAACCACCATCGGCCCGCTGCTCGATGAAGTCGCTGATCGCGTGAGCCGGCGCGGAATCGTCTGCCTGATCTCGGACTGCCTCGAAGACCTGGAGCCAACGCTCGCGGGTCTGAGGCACCTGCGCTTCCGCGGGCACGAAGTGATTCTCTTCCACATTCTGCACAACGACGAAGTGAAGTTTCCGCTTGATGGAAACATCCGGTTCATCGGACTGGAAGGCTTTGAAGAACTGATGACCCGTCCGCACCTGCTTCGCCCCGCGTATCTGCGGATCGTCAAGAAGTACCTGAAGGAGATTCAACGGGGTTGTGATGGCAGCGGGGTGGATTACGTCCAGATGATGACCAACCGGCCGCTTGGCCCTGCTCTGGCCGAATATCTGGTTCGCAGACTGCAAGTGGGGCGGCGATGAGCGCGGAAGAGAAACCTAACCCCCCAACCCCCTTCCCGACAAGGGAAGGGGGAGCCGGATTTACTCCCCCTTCCCTTGTCGGGAAGGGGGTTGGGGGGTTAGGTTCTTCGCGAAAGCTCCTCGCGCTCATTGCGGTCGGGTTCGTGGCGGTTGGGTTCGCAGTCTGGTACTTCTTCATTCGCACACCGGAGCCGAAAGACGATTTCGGGCGGTTCCAGGGCGCCTGGCGACTGATCGTTCCAGACGGCAAGGACTCATCGAGCGGACGGGCCACGCCGGTGACGATTCGCGTAACCGGCGACCGGTGGGTGTGGGTGGTCGGTGACAAGGAGCAGAAGCGATACGCGATGGAACTGCGGCCTGACACCAACCCCAAGGAAATCGATCTCGTTCTGCTTGCGGCTGACGATTCGCCGGTCATTCAGAAGTGGCCGGGCGAACCGCGCAAGGTCATGCTTCGCGGAATCTACGTCGTCGAACGAGACTCTGCGAAGCTGGTAGTTAGGCCGGGCGATGAACCGCGCCCGACTTCGCTCGAAGCAGACGAGGGTGTGGCTGTCTGGATTCTGGAACGCCAGAAATAGCTCCGAGGTAATCCATGACTCGCTTCACAACATTCCTATTGCTCGCCGCGCTGACGGCGCGCCGCTGGCGGCTGCAAGAAGAAACCCGGAGACACCGGCGGTGGAGTTGGTGGCGGAGGGAACGGCTTGACCGACGATCAAGCTCGCATGCAGGGCACCTGGTTGGTTGAGAAGTTCGAGATCCTGCCGGAAGACGAGATCCCACCGCCGGACGAACTGAAGCAGGTGTCCGGCATCGTGAAGGGGAACGTGATTACCATCGAGTTTGAGGGGAAAGAACACAAAGAACACGCGGTGTTCGCGCTTGATGTGAACAAGTCGCCAAAGTGGATCGATGTCACCGAGGCAAACGCGAAGGGCGAAGTCGCGCCACCGAAGAAGGTTGGAGTCACGCACAAGAGCGGCAAAATCGAGTACCGCGAGCAAGCGCCCGAGAAGATGCTCGGCATCTACAAGTTCGACGGCGACAAACTCGTGCTCGCCTTCGGACCCGATGGTGCCCCACGACCAACCGAATTCAAGGCCGTGCCCCGAAGGAAGGATGTGGACGAGAAAGACAGCGGCTTGGTCGTGGTCGTGTACCTGAAGAAGAAGTGAGGTGTGCCATGCGAATCCCGACGCTCGCATTGCTGATTGCAGCCAGCGCCCTCATCGGCTGCACCAGGACCGTCACGACCAGCAGCGGCGATCCGCCCGCACAGACATCCAAGCTCGGTGAGAGGGAGCGCGTTCAGGGTGAGTGGAATGTCATCAAAGTCGAGTGGCCCGAAAAGGCACGCCAGAAACCGCCTCCGAAGGAAATGATCGACGGCACGACGATTACCATTTGGGGAGACCGCATCACTCTGGCCCTCAAGGGCGAAGAAGCCAACACGAAATACATCGTCTTCACCGAAGACTCCACGAAGTCGCCACGAGAGGTGAACTTCATCGAGACCGAAGGAAAGGACAGCCGCGAACCGCGAAAACATTCCGTCTACCGACCGGGGCCAGATGGGAAGCCCGTCGTGGTCGAGACCTTCCCTCACCCGCCCCTTCAGGCGATCTACAAGTTTGAAGGCGATACGCTGGTGGTGGCGTTCCCGTATGAACCGGAGGCGGGCCGACCAACCGAGTTCAAAGCCACAATGCTCAACGACCCGAACATCGGCGAAACTCCGGTGATTGTTCTCCACCTGAAGAAGAAGTGAGGCGTGCCATGCGAACCTTCGCGTTTCTTCTGGCGGTTGTGCTGATGGCTTCTGTCGGGCCAGTCGGTGCCGCTCCGGTTCCCAAACACCTGATGAAGGAGCCGGGAAGCGACAAGGGGAAGCTCCAGGGCAAATGGAAACTCCAGTCTCTGCGCCTGGGTGGGATGGACGTGGGTGGAGACCTCGCTGGCGGGATAGACATGGTGCTGGAGTTTCGAGGAGACAAGCTCATCGTCACCGCCAACATCGGCGGGAACGGCACCATGACAGGGACTGCGGACGTGAAGATCGAATCCGGAGCCGTGAAGCGGATCAGTAGCAGCAACATCCAGACCACCGACGGCAACGGCAAACCGATCAACACCGGGGCGAAAAATGACGCCTTCGGCTACTTGCTTGAAGGCGACAAACTGATTCTGGCCGCGACACCCGGCGGTGGTGACGGAAACACTCTCGCTGACCCGAACAAGCCGGACAAGAACACGATGATCATGGTCCTGACTCGCGTGAAGTAACTTCATCCGGCGTTTAGCATCGAGGAGATCAACCATGCGAATCCCCGCGATCATGCTGTTCGCTCTCGGAGTAGTGTTCGTCGGGTCTGTTGGGCCGATGGTCGCCGCTCCGGTGCCCAAACACCTGATGAAGGAGTTGGAGGGCGACCAGAAGAAGCTTCAGGGCAAGTGGAAACTTCAATCCCTGCGGATGGGAGACGTGGAACTGGGCGGCGACCTGCGAAATACGATCGAGATGGCGATGGAGTTCCGGGGAAACACGTTCACCATGACCGCCAACATCGCCCCGACGAACCAGTTCATGAAATCGACCGCGACCATCAAGTTCGAGGACAGCAAGCCCAAGCGGATGCGAGTGACTCACGTGAAGACAGTGGACCGGGACGGCAAGGCAATCGAACCGAACGGACAAAAGGAAGGAGCATTCGGTTACACACTCGATGGAGATAAATTGACCCTGGCCGCGAACTCGGACGGCAAAGACAAAAGCACCGCGGCTGATCCAGCCAAACCCGGACCAAACACGGTCATCATGGTGTTCGTCCGCGTCAAGGAGTGAACCATGCGAACTCTCGCGCTCGCGCTGTTCGCGGTTGGGGTTACGCTCGTCGCTTCTGTTGGAGCGATGGTCGCTGCCGCTCCGGTGCCCAAGCACCTGATGAAGGCACCGCCGAGCGATCTCGATGGAAAGTGGCAGTTTGAATCAATGAGGCGTGGGGCCAAACCGTTCGATGTTCCTCCTGGCGCACAGACACTGGAGTTCAGGAAAGACGTCCTCATCACGGTGTATCATTCTGGCGCTGAGAACCAGGTGATTTCCACTGCGGTGTTGACACACGATCCCACCAAAAAGCGCTTCAGCGCGACCCGACATCAGGACATCAACGGACGAATTGTGAACCCGGATGTGACTTATGGCTACGCGATTGATGGCGACAAGTTAATCCTCGCGACGAGCCAGGGACCGAACCTCGCGTTTGGCGCGGCCGATCCCCTCAAGCCCGGCGAAAACGATGTCGTGGTCGTGCTCACGCGCGTGAAGAAGTGAACGGGAAACATGAGCCGCTGAGTTAATCAACACGCCTTTTTAGGTTCCACGAGATGCAGTTTCTGGCTCCGATCATGCTCGCAGGCGCAGCGGCGGTTTCCATTCCGATCGCGCTGCACTTCTTCTACCGCGCGCGCTACAAGCCGCTGCCGTGGGCGCCCATGAAGTTCCTCAAGGAGGCCATCGAGCAAACCAGCAGACGGCTCCGATTCCAGGAATGGATTCTGCTCGCCCTCCGCTGCCTCGTCATCATTCTGCTGGCGCTGGCCATCGCGCGGCCGAGTTGGGAGTCAACCGCAAGCGCTGGTCGCGACCAGGCCATCGACGCCGTGTTCGTCTTCGATACGTCGTACAGCATGGCCGCTCTCGAAGGTGAAAAAACGCGGCTCGATCAGGCCAAGGAAGCAGCACTGACGATTATCGACACACTGCCCGACAAGTCGTCCATCCAGATTTACACCTGTAATGATCGCGCAACGCTGCTCGGCCCGGTGTCTCGATACAACCGCGATCAGGCCAAGCAGCTCGTCCAGCAACTCGAAATTTCCAGCCTCTCGACGGACTTCCTGCCGGGCTTAACCGAAGCTCTCGCCGCCGCGGAAGCAGGTGCCGCACCAGCCAAGGAGATTTACGTCTTCACCGACATGCAGAAGACCGGTTTCGAGCGCCAACAAGACGCGCTGCGGCGCAAGTGCGAGGAGATCAAGGAGAAAGCCGCCCTGGTGTTCATTCGCTGCGGGAACCCGGAGCGCAAAATTCCCAACGTGGCCGTTGTCGATGTGTCTCTGTTGGCAGCGATTCCGCACACCGACACGCGAGTCGCCTTCGAGATCACGGTCAAGAACACCGGACGCGACCCGATCCGAGGAGTGAAGGTCGCTCTGGAACTCGATGGCAAGGCCATCGAGAAGGACGCGGTGCAGATCACCGAACCGATTGATCCCGGCAACACGGCGAAAGTCACTCTCACCGGCAATCTGGAAGAAGCCGGAGCACGCGTGCTGACCGTGCAAGTCGAAGGAGACGGACTGCCCGGAGACAACGTGCTCTACAAGATTGTCCCGGTTCGCGACAAGGTACGGGTACTGTTGGTTGCTTACCCCTTTGCGGGTCAGAACGCGACCGATGCGGGCGACTGGTTCGTGCGCAAGGCGCTTGTGCCCTTCGACATCGAGAAGGACAAGGACAAGATCGAGAAGTGGTTCATCGAAACGGAATCCGCGATTCCGCACGAAGTCGATGCCGCGAAGCTGGCGAACAAGGACGTGTGTTACTTACTCAATGCCGCGGCCCGCACGGATGATCCGCTGTTTGGCCTCCCGCCGGTGTTCATCACTCGACTGAGAGACTTCGTCAATAGTGGAGGAGGGTTAATCATCGGTTGTGGAGACGCGGTGGATCGTGATGCGTACAACCGCGAACTCGGTGGAGCCGGTTTGTTGCCGATGCCGCTGGGAAATGTTCGCGTGGCACCCACCGCGAGTCCCTTCACACCCACGGCCGATAGCATCGCGGAGACTTCGATCCTCGCTCGCCTCCGATCATACACCGACTGGCTCGAGCGCGCGGAACTGACCCGCATGTTCGACCTGGAAGAAACCAGCCCGGCCGCGGCTGGCTCGCAAGTTCTGATGCGCACCACCGACAACAAGCCGCTGGTGGTTTCTCGCGTCATTGGCGATGGCGAAGTGATCTTCTTCGCCACTTCGCTCGACGAACGCTGGGGACGGATGATGTCCGATGGCGACCTGGCACTGCCGATGACAACTTACATGGTCGCTCATCTGCTCTCGCGGAAAGTTCCCGGAGGCGTGCGCATGGCGGGCACTCCTCTGACGTGGTATCCGTCAGTTCAAGCTCCTGGGTTTGAGCTACTCAAACCGGTAAAGCCAACCGACAAGAGCGGCGAGAAGTCCCGCCCACGCATAAACCTCGGTGAAGCAAAAGCAGACGCCAATCAGCGTCTTGCTGTCACCACCACCGACACTCTGGTTGCCGGCGAATATACCATTGTGCCGCGTGGAGCGCCCGAAGCCGGCGTAACATACGTCCTGAACCCCGATCTGCGCGAAAGCGCCAACCTCGACTCTGCCAACGATACCGAAGTGGAGAAGATGCTCAACTTCCGCCCCGCGATCATCCCAGCCGGTGCCAGCACCGAAGCCGCTGTGCGCGAAGCCCGCATACGAGGCGAGTGGACCGAATGGGTTCTCCTGGTGTTGCTGTTGCTGTTGGTTGGAGAAGCAACCTGGGCCTGGTTCTGCGGCCGAGCGTGGTGAGAAGACAGAGGTCAGAGAACAGAGATCAGAGGACAGAGGACAGAGATCAGAAGGCAGAGGACAGAAAGCAGAGGACAGAAAGCAAAAGGTGTTGCATCGCTGGCTTCTGTCTTCTGATCTCTGTCCTCTGATCTCTGTCCTCTGGACAAACGAGTGAACTAGATGAACGAACTCTTTGCATCCATCCCGCTGTTCGCGGATTTCTCGCTGTGGGGCCTTTTCTGGGGTCTCTTCGATGGCGAGTTGGAACGGCGCGGCTGGTTTCCCGGCTGGCTCGCCCTGCTTCTAGGGTTGGCCGCGGTTGGCGCGATCTGTTTGCTTTATGCCCTCGAAGCCGGACGGCTGGGAGTCGGGCGTCGGATGATGCTCGGCGGCGTTCGGATGGTGATTCTCTTGGTCGTTGCTTACCTCTTGCTGCGCCCGGTCTGGGTTAGCGAGACGACTGGCGAGAAACCGCGACCGGTGGCGGTCCTGATTGATGTCTCGCAGAGCATGGATAACAAGGATCCGCGCACGTTACCAGACGACCAGTGGCGCGCTGCGCTGGCTTACAACCTGATTGAACCCGGCAAGCCCTTCCCCAGCGAACCGTTCACGTCCATCGTGACGAAGGACGCGATGCCCGAACGCCCGAGCCGAATTGAAGTGGCCCGCGCGGCACTCAGCAATCCAAAACTCGACTTGCTGAACCAACTCAAGAAGATCGGCCCGCTGGAAGTCTCCGTCTTCGGCTCGACCCGAACCGGCAAGAACGCGGACAACACTGACTGGATCAAAACGCTTGCCGCTGACCAGAACCGCACCGCTCTCGTGAATGCCGCGTTCGAGTTAATCAACAGAGACCCCAACGAGCGGCCGGCCGCCATCGTTATCGTCACCGATGGCCGCGAGAATGCCAGCGACAAGAGCCTCACCGAACTGGCCTCGAAGTGCCGCGACTATCGTATCCCGATCTACGTCTACGGCGTCGGGAGTTCGTGGTTCGCCCAGTTGCGGTTGCGTGAGGCGGGAGTGCCGGAGTCGATGTTCCTCGACGACCTCGTGTCCATTCCCGTCCGTTACTCGGTCAAGGGAGTCACCGAGGGTAAAGTCGACATCGTGGTGAAGTACGGAGATCGCGAAGTGGTCTCCAAGCGAGGCATCGACGTAAAACCGGGAGACGATCTGCGAGAAACGGTCACCTTCACCCCCACCAAGGAAGACGCCAACGCCCCCAAACAGGACATCACTGTTACTGTCACCCTGACCACTGGCGTCGGGACCACCGAGCCGATCAGCGACTCGATCTCCAAGCCGACGCAACTGGTCAACAAGAAGCTCAAGGTGCTGGTGGTTGATGGATTGCCTCGAATCGACTTCCGGTTCCTTCAGCGCGCTCTGGAACGCGACCGCCGAGTGGACGCGCGATTCTTTCTGACCGAAGGCGACCGCGACTCGATGAAGTCCGGTTATCCGTGGCTCACCGAGTTCACACGCCAGGTCAACGGCACACTGAGCCTCGAACGCGAGGAGTTCCGCAAGCTCCTGAATTCATTCGACCTGCTGATACTGGGTGACGTTCCGAACTCGTTCTTTTCGCCCGAACAGCAACAGGTGATTAAAGAGTTCGTGGGCGAGGGGGGAGGAATGATCCACATCGCGGGCCGCTGGAACGCGCCGCGCGGGTGGATCGGGAATGACGGGCAATCCCCAATTGCAGACGTGCTACCTGTCGAACTGAAGCCGATTGAATTTCCGATCGAGGCGCCACAGGGTCGCCACTTCCAGCCATTTAATCCAGTCCTGGCACCCAATGCGTCTCGCAATCCGCTGGTGTCACTCGAAGAAGATCCGCTCGAGAATGCGGAACTGTGGGGCCGACTCGGAACCGGTGGCTCGGAACCTCCGCGTGCCGCCAAGAAGAAGCCACTGCCGCCGATGGATTGGTACTATCCGGTTATAAAACTCAAGCCGGGCGCTGAGAGTTTCCTGATTCACCCCACCGCGCGCACGCCGGAACCAGACAACAAACCCATGCCTCTTCTGGCCGGCCACTACTTCGGCAAGGGCTACGTCCTCTTCAGTGGCTTTGACGACACCTGGCGCTGGCGCTTCAACGAGGGAGACAAATACTTCGGCCGGTTCTGGAGTCAGTGTGTCTATCAAGCCGGCGTTCCGCGTCTGGTCGGCACCAAGCTCACGCAATTGTCGCTCGATACACCCGACCCACTCCTGGGCCGCGGAGCAACGGTGTATGCTCGCGTGCTCGACGAGAACTTCAAGCCGTTCAC
>JAKEEV010000084.1 GCA_022616395.1 Planctomycetia bacterium
GGTCACGATCTGAAGCCTCAAGCTCGGGGTGTGGTGATTAACGCCGACCCAACCGCCGTTGTCCGCTTCCTGGACATCGGCACCCGTGTCACTCCCTCCGGCAAATAATCCGCATGCCGCTTCCGCCATCACTTCCGAAGTGGATTTCCGCCAGCATTCCCAAGATTGGGAACCGGGCGGAAGAGAACGAGGACGCCGTGGCGGCCGACGGACTGCGTTTTGTCGTCGCGGACGGGGCAAGCGAGGGGTGGGAATCTGGCGCGTGGGCCACCCGGCTTGGGGCGGCCTACATTCGCCAACCGCCGAGTCCGTCCGACTTCCCAAAGTGGCTGGCGGAGGTCCGTGAGGGCTGGGCACCACAAACAAGCGCTGGGCCAGTGCCCTGGTACGCGTCGGTGAAGCAGGAGCAGGGGTCGTTCGCGACCTTGACCGGACTTGAACTCCGCCGGTCGCAGCGCTCGACCGATTGGGCCTGGAGATCGGTTGCAATCGGGGACAGTTGCATGTTGCACGTTCGCGGCGAGGAACTGCAGGCTGCGTTCCCACTGACATCACCGAAAGCGTTCGGGAACCACCCTTGCCTCGTTCCGAGTTCAACAACGACCCCGTGTCCAACTCCAGAGTGGTTCGCGGGTCGTGCCGACCCCGATGATCTACTCTTGCTGGCCACCGATGCCGCGGCCGCTCGGCTCCTGGACCCACCGGCTCTGATTCCCGCGCTCGCCGCGATTCATGAATCCCTCCGGTTTCGCGACCCGGCCGCGCTCGTCGACTGGTGTCGCGAAGTTCAGACAACGACAAACGACGATGTGTCGGTAATCGCGATCCATCTGCCCCCAGCCCAGGAGACTCTATGAGCTGGCCGCTGTCGCACGAGTTCAACGAAGCCATTCAGAATCCCAAAATCGCCTTCACCGACCTCGACCTGAAGGCGGGCGAGGCGGTCGTCGGCGCCCAGGGGCTGCCGCTGCCGCGATCCGGTAACTTTGCCGATGTCTACCAGCTCCACGGAGCTGATGGCCGCGACTGGGCCGTCAAGTGCTTCACCCGCCCCGTCGTCGGACTGGCCGAACGATATGCGCGCGTCAGCGAGGCGCTGGCACAAGCCAACCTGCCCTTTGCGGTGGGCTTCTCGTTTCTGGCCGAAGGCATTCGCGTGGGTGGAGTCTGGCGACCGGTCGTGAAGATGGAGTGGGTCGAAGGGCTGCTCCTCAATCAAGTGATCCGCGAGAACGCCAATCGCCCGGCGGTCTTGACCGCGCTTGGACAGATGTGGGTGAAACTCTGTAAACGACTCCGGGAAGCCGGAATCACCCACGCCGACCTTCAACACGGGAATATCCTGCTGGTGCCAGGCTCGCGGCCCGGCTCCTACGGCCTGAAACTGATCGACTACGATGGAATGTATGTTCCCGCGCTGGCGAACACACCCTCTGGCGAATCGGGCCACCCGTCTTATCAACACCCCGTGCGGGCAACGACTCGCGCCTATTCCCCAGACGTTGATCGCTTCCCACACTTGGTGGTCGCAACCGCGCTCAAGGGGTTATCAGTGGGTGGGCTGGCGCTCTGGGAGCGGTACGACAACGGCGACAATCTCCTTTTCACCGAGGAGGATTACAAGAAGCCAGGCGAGTCGAAATTGATGCGGGAGTTGTGGCAGACGGAGAACCCATCTCTTCAGGCGCTCGTCGGTCGGCTGGCTATTGCATGTGGTCGGCCGATTCCACAGACGCCCTGGCTCGATCAGTTCGCCCCCAATGGCGAGCCAGTTCTGCTCGACGATGACACCCGCAAGGAAGCTGCCGAAGCGCTGGGGATAGTGCTTCCCATTCCCATTCCGCTACCGCCAGAACCAACCCCGAGTCCACCACCCCAGATAATGGAACTGCCGCCCGAGCCGGTCGCGCCTCCAGCGCCCGCGCAGTTCGCGCCGATCATCGCCGCGGCGCAGCTCGATGCCGAGAAGCGCGCGGTGTTCGAGCAAGTCGGTGTGGAACTCGATATCACCCCCGCGAGGAAGAAAAAACCGGAGCGAAAGAAGAAAGAGCAGACCGAGCAGACCGAGCCATCGGAGAAGTCGAACGGCAAGATTCTGCTTTTGGCTGTCGGCGGGTTGCTGTTGTTCGTGGGGAGCGTGCTCGCGGGCATCTTCATCTTCGGCGGCAAGCAGAAGCCAACCGAGACCGTCGAGCAGAAGCTCGATGAGCCGAAGACCGTGGACCCGAAGCAGTTCGACACGAACGGCGGCAAGGTCGAAGAGCCGAAACCGAAGGTGCTTGAACCGGTTGTCGTCCCCAAGACGAAAGATCCAACATCGGTGAACGTGACTCCCTTGGAGTTGAAGACATTTGGCAAGGTGAAGCCACTCGCGTCGCGCTGGAATAGTAAACTCCGGCAGGATGGGATCGTCCTCAGGTGTTCTGTGGTCCCGACTCCCGCACCGGCTTCGTGTCGTTCGGCAGCAAGATTCTCATATTCGATGTGGAGACCGGCAATCAGCTTCCGAACCCGCCGGCTGAGGTTGGTAACTCTCTTGTAGCGCTCGAGAGCGGGGTATTTGCCACTGATCTGTATCGCCCGGACGCGGCAGTTCTCATCTGGGATCCACGGGCAAATAAGGTTGTCGAATCCCTCAAGCCGATCCCCTTGGAGTCGACTGCCCGCGCCTTTGTTTCTCCATCCAGACGGTATCTGGGCGCAACCAAAGTGGGTGGGGAACGAACTGACTCCGTCCCGTTCAAACTGAAGGACACCACGACCGATAAACTCATCCTGGAATTCGACTGGGTTCGCGGGAGCGTCCACTACACGGCGGATTCCTCCCGCGTTCTGGTCGCGGAGGACACAGGTCGGTGCCGGTGGTTCAAACTTCCCTCCGGCGAACCTGACGGGGAGTGGAAACTGGAGATCACGGAGATTCCAAACCGCGTCAGGGGGACCTGGGTTGGTCGCCATGTCTGGAGATGGATCGATTTTGGTCTTCGACACTTTCCTCAAGGATCGAAGCGAGGTTTGCCACCTTGTGGACGGACGGAATGGCCAAGTGATCCGGTCGCTCCCGAGAATCGGTTCGCAGACACAGCCGACCCTCTCACGAGACGGGCGACTGCTCTTGGTGCTCAAGTACACAGGGCCCACACAACCGTTCGTGGACCTGATCGAGACTGCGACCGGTAACAGCCTCGCGCAGGTTCCTGTGTCTCAGGGGATCTCTTTTCCATCTCGCGCACTCGTGCCTGACGGAAGCGGCTTCATCGTGGTTGGTGCTGATCGCAGAGTCGTCCGGTACGACATTATCCCCGAAACCGGCACACCGAACACGATCCCGGCCTCTCCCGACCCAACTCGACTGACCTTCAAGGAACGTCACAAAGTTCAGTTGGAATTCTTACCCGTCGGGATGAAGTTCGATCCCTCGGGGCAGTTGTTCGTCGCGCGGAGCTTCGAGAAGTCGGTAACGGTTGTCGATGTGCAAACCGGCTCGGTTCGTCCTCTGCCAGAGCGCGGGATCCTCTCTCTGCCCAGCGTCCTTCCGCTGACTGATGGGCGAGTGGGAGTTTGGTGCTTGGGAGAGAAGGAGATTGTCATAACGGACAAGACTGGCAAGCCAGCGGACACGATTCCGCTGCCCGAGTTCCCCCCGACCAAGTTCCAGCCCATCATCGCAACGATCGTGATCTCTCCAGACGAGCGGTTCGTGGCGGTTGGTGAGCAAAGTCGGTTCGCTCCGGAACCCAATATGGGCAAGGGCGTGCATACCCCAGCGCCGCTGCGAGTCCTCGACCGGAAGACCGGGAAGAACGTGCTGGAACGAGACTGGTACACCGGAGCGATATTCTTCAATGCGGATGCTTCGCGTATGTTGGTGGTCGACGCTTACTTCCACGGGCGGTGGTACAAACTTCCTTCGGGTGAATTGGAGAAGGAATGGAAGTTCGGAGATCAGACTTCCGGGGCACCGGAGTTGTACCAACTCCTCGCCTCACGCGACGGGCGGGTCTTGCTCTGCTCCAACCGACTTGATAACCGTTTCACTCATTTCACTCTCGATGGCGAGACCGGTAAGAAGTCCGTCGGTTTTTGGAGAGACCGCGACTGGCGCATTGGCGGTCTGTCTGCGGATGGGAAACTGGCACTCCTTTGGGAACCCGGAACAAATCTCCGAGGGGGCGAGTTGTATGTTTTTGAACTCGGTAAGGGAACAGAGGTTGCCCGGCTGAAGATTCCGGCCTCAGTTGAGTTCGACTCTGTCGCATTTGCGCCTGACGGCCGCACAGCGATCGTGACGAATCGTTTCAAATCCACACCCACGATCATCTATGAACTGACCGACACGGGAACCGCTGTCGCGCCGAAGCCAAAAGACCCACCGCTACCCAACCCAGGCAAAGTATTCGAGTTGAAACAAAAGTGGTCCAAGGATGTCGAGGTTCAGTTGGATACCGCGAACCCATACATTGACCGCGACGGACAGGTGATCGCCCTCGTGAACCGTGGGACCAATTGGGGAACCGCAGCAGTTAACGCCAAGACCGGGGCCACGATCCGCGACCTGACGAACATGAAAGGCGAATTCTACCGCCTTATCCCACTGGAGAAAGGGAAGTTCGCTTTCCAAACCCGGAATGGGAAAAACATCTTGGTTTGGGATCCGATGAACAAGAAGGAGACCCGCTTCACCTTCCCGCAACCGGTCGGCGGGACGCGCGGACCTCCAACGCTTAACGTATCGCCAAACGGCCGGTACATGGCGGTCGGCCACTACCGACCCGACCCGAGACCCAATGAACCCTACCCCGAGTCGCGCTTCCAGGTGACTGACACGAACACCAACAAAGTCGTTGTTGCCTTCGACTGGCCGCCGGGAACGACCCTGTTTACCCCCGACTCGTCTCGCATTCTTGTCGTCGACGCCACCGACCGATTCCGGTGGTTCAAGCTCCCGTCGGGTAAGCCAGACGGGCAGTGGAAGTTCGACCGGAAGGCCACCCAGTTCAACGCTCAAGTCCTGTCGATGTCGGCCGACGGCGGGGTGATCCTCCACTACGGGCAACCTCCAGATAAGGAGCGGACCCACCACCTCTTGGATGGCAAGACTGGTGCGGTGCTCTATTCGTTCCCAGCCAAGCGGTATCTCAGTTACCAGGGCTATGTATCCGACGACGGGCGGTTCGTGGTGCTGATCCGCACGGATGGCTTCGGCATCGGGCACACCGTCGAGGTACTCGATATCCGTGGCTCGCTGCTCGCGAGGGTCAGGATCCCTCAGGGGCAAGAGGGGACGATGGTCACCGTCTCCTGGAAAGCCCGCACGGTCGTGATGTACGACCGCGGGACGAAGAAGTTGACGACCTATGACCTTCCCGACAATGCCACCCTCGAAGGATTGCGTCCGAAGTGATGCCGTCGACTCGGAAACTGCGCTTGTTGAGGTGTGAAAGGCTCGTGCGACAGCAGCTAACTCACAGAAGTTCTTCGTCGGGATGTGGGTCTGTGGATCGATTCCCGGAGGGAGTGACACGGGTGCCGATGTCCAGGAAGCGGACAACGGCGGTTGGGTCGGCGTTAATCACCACACCCCGAGCTTGAGGCTTCAGATCGTGACC
>JAKEEV010000739.1 GCA_022616395.1 Planctomycetia bacterium
ACATCTGCTACCACAACGAGGTCATCTGCAGGCAGGCGTCGGAAACTTGCGGATGAAGTGCCTTCAGCCCGAAGGGCTGGGACAACATAGCCTGGGGCAACGCCCCAGGTAGCGATCCCAAGAGATTCTTCCAGGCTGAAAGCCTGGGACAACGACGAATGCGAATGTCGCACCCCTTCAGGGTGCAAAATACTATCCCGACGAACCTGGGGCGTTGCCCCAGGCTACGCTGTCCCAGCCCTTCGGGCTGAAGAACGGACCGTTTCATGCTTCGGATCACGGGCGGGAAGGTTTACGACCCCAAGAACGGCGTCGATGGCGTCGTGCGGGATGTCTGCATCGCTGGCGGGAAGATCGTCGGCAGTGTGGAGGCCGGGGCGCGCACGATTGACGCTCGCGGGATGATTGTGTTTCCCGGCGGCGTCGATGTTCACACGCACGTCGCGGGGGCTGCGCTCAACTTCGCTCGCGGGCTGATTCCCGAACAGCACCGCAAAGCGCGGCCGATCTTCCACACGCCTCAATGTCGAGCTGGATTAGCGGGGAGTACGCCGACTACTTTCGCAACGGGCTACGTCTACGCCGGCATGGGCTGGACCACCGCCAACGAAGCCGCGGTGCCGATTCTCTCCGCCAAACACACGCACGAGGAGCTTCGCGACACCCCCATCATCGATAAGTGTTGCTGCGTGCTGATGGCGAACAACGAAATCATTCTCGACCTGCTCGAAAACGCGGAATACGAGCGCGCGAAGCAGGTCGCGGCGTGGCAGGTGTGGGCCGCGAAAGCCTACGGCGTGAAGGCGGTGAACCCCGGCGGCGTCGCGGGGTGGAAATGGGGGAAGGATTGCAAGGGGCTGGATGAGGTGGTGCCCGGTTACAACAAGGTCACTCCGCGCACGATCATCAAAGCACTGGCAGACATCGTCGACCAACTTGCGTTGCCGCACCCGCTTCATATTCACTGCAACAACCTCGGCGCACCGGGCAACGTCACCACCACACTCGAAACGATGAAGACACTGGAGGGCAACCGCGCCCACATGGCGCACCTTCAGTATCACGCTTACGGCGGCGACGACTGGTTCACGATGAAGTCCGCATCTGTGCCCATCGCGGAGTACTTCAACGCTCACCCGAACCTCACCTGCGACGCGGGCGCGGTACTCTTCGGCAACACGGTCACGGTCACCGCTGATGGCCCGTGGCAGCATCTCCTGTACGAACTCACCGGCAAGAAGTGGGGCAACCTCGATGTGGAGAACGAAACCGGCTGCGGCGTCGTGCCATATGTGTACAAGGAGAAAAACTTAGTCAACGCGATCCAGTGGGCGGTCGGTTTGGAATTGTTGTTATTGATAACAGACCCGTGGCGAGTCTGCCTGACGACGGACCACCCCAACGGCGCGTGCTTCTGGCGCTATCCCGAAATTGTGCGGCTCTTGACGGACAAAGATTTCCGCAAGCAGGAGATTCAGAAGTTACCGGAGAAAGTTCTCCCGCGAATTGTGCTGCCGGAACTTGACCGCGAATACACGCTCGCCGAAATCGCGATCATCACTTCTGCTGGCCCGGCTCGCACGCTCGGACTGCCGCAGAAGGGGCATCTCGGCATCGGAGCGGACGCGGACATCGCCATCTTCAACCACAACGCGAATGCGATGGAGATGTTCTCCTACCCGCGATACGTCCTCAAGGCCGGTCAGCTTATCATTGAGGAAGGCGAACTGAGGAACACGATTGAAGGGAGCCAGTTTGCCTCAAAGCCGACCTACGACGCCAGCATCGAAGACTATCTCCGTCCGCTGTTCCAGCAACACTACACGGTATCGTTTGAGAACTACCCGGTTACGGAAGAGTGCATCCACGGGCTGAACGTGCAGCAGTGCGGCTCGTGCAGTCCACCAGTATAACTATACAAATGTACTGTATAGTAATTGGCACGCTTGCGCGGAAATGGTCAAGAAAGGCGCCGGGGGATCTGTGGCAATGTTGGCAATCTTGGCAACCTGAGTCATTCCCTGACCACTTACTATACATTTGTATCTCTGCGATTGCTGCTCCATGCTGACCCTCACGCTCAAAGAAGCGCTCACCGTGCCGCTGGAGGCGGAAGTCCTCTCGCCGGATGTGCTCGCGTCGCTTTCGCACGATGCGATTCGCGCGCTGCCGGTGATGCTCGGCAAGCGGCAGATGCGGCTCGACGAGTTCTTTGACATCGAAGGCGATGGCGGTGACGAGATCGAGCTTCGCGGGGATCTCTCCAAGGTGAAGTGGATCGGCCGCGGAATGACCCGCGGGCGCATTCGCATTACCGGCAACGCGGGAATGCACCTCGGCGCGTACATGAAGGGCGGCAATATCGAGGTAACTGGCAACGCGACCGACTGGGTCGGCGGCGAGATGAGCGGCGGCACGATTCACATTCGCGGAAACGCGGGCGGGCAACTTGGCTCCGCGTATCGCGGAAGCGTGAGCGGCATGAGCGGCGGAACAATCCTCGTCGAAGGTTCGGCCGGAATCGAAATCGGAATGCGGATGAAACGCGGACTGATCGCGGTTCGTGGCCCAGTGAGAGATTTCGCTGGTCTTCAGATGAAGGGCGGGACCATCGTGCTCTTGAGCGGAGCGGAGCAGCGCACCGGCGCGTGGATGGTTCGCGGAACGATCATTTCCCTTCAGCCACTCAAACTGATGCCCACATTCGCGACCGCGTGCGTTTACAACCCGTCGTTCATGGGGCTGTATGCGCGCCATCTCGCTCGCTTCAATTTCGCGCTTCCACATGAACCAAATGCAGGCGGTTACCGCCGGCACATTGGTGACGCTTCGGTTCCAGGGAAGGGCGAGATTCTGGTGTGGGAAGCAAAGTAGCGCGCGACGCCTGACGGAGCCGCGACCGTGAGGGAGCGAATAACCAAGCGCTCCCT
>JAKEEV010000085.1 GCA_022616395.1 Planctomycetia bacterium
CGCGCCAGTCACAACCGAATCGTGCGGACCATTTTCGACCACAAACTGCCGCTCCGCCAATACTTCCAACAGAATCACACGCAACGTTTGAAATCTGTTGGGAGCGTGAGGACTACTCTGAAGACCTCACGCGGAGCGTGAGGACTACTATCTGGTCACTTGAACTTCTTGAGCATCTGATCGGCGACGAACTGGTGTCCGGTGTCGTTGAAGTGGTTACCATCGTAAGTAAGAAAGCCGCTCGCCTTGTTGTCGGGATTGTTCTTCTTCCAGTATTCGACAAACGCCTTGCGCAGGTCATTCAGCGGCACGTCCTTCGCTTTCGCGATGTCGCGTGCGACCTGAGCGAACTCTTCGAGCTTCGGGTCGTCCTTGTTGGTGCCGTCGTGCTTCTCGCCAACGCTCGTGAGCGAACAGAGAACCACCTGAATCTTGTCCTTCTGGAGCTTGTCGATCAACTCCTCCAGGCCCTTCTTGAATGTGTCCTTCGGAATTCGTCGGGCATCGTTGCAGCCAATCTGAATCACCACAATGGTCGGCTTCTTGGCGATCACGTCCTTATCGACGCGCTTGAGAAGATCGGGCACCGTGTGGCCGCCGGTGGCAACCCAGTCCACCTCGATGTTCTTGTCCTTGTGCTTTTCTTTCAGAGCGTCTCGGACGATGCGGACGTAGCCCTTCTTGACATGCTCCTTCGGCGCTTCCTTGCCTGCCAGTTCGGTGAGCGAGTCGCCAAAGAAGATGATCTTGTCTCCCTTCTTCAACTCCACTTGCCGATCCGCGACATCGTCGGCCGCGGAGATTGGCAGAAGCGCAAGGCAGAGCGCGGGGAGCGCGAGGAGAGGAAGGAAACGCATGGTGGGTTCTCCTTGTGAGGAGTGTTACGGGAGAGGAAGCACGACTCGGAAGGTAGTGTATGGGCTTGGGATATTCGGAAGCGCGACTTGCGGTTGTTGAGTGCGTTCGTGATTGAGGATGGCGAACGTCAGCGGTCGGTCGAGCGTGTAATTGCGCCCGCGGAGAATCACCTTGTCGGTATCCGCGAGTGGAACGCTTCCGAGTTCGCGCTTTTCACCAGAGCGAGTAAGAACAGTTCGCGTCCACTCGCGACCATTGCCCGCCATGTCGAGCAGACCAAACCGGTTGATGTCGGCGAATCTCTCGGCGCGATTTACCGATCCCGGTACAGGCATACCGATCCACGCTCGACCGGGGGGAAGTGTCGGTGTCGATTGCCCGCCCTGATCGAACACCCCCGCGGCATGATCCCACTCGTCGGCGGAGGGGAGATCGCCGCCGAATACCTTCACGGCGAAATCGCGGGCCTCCAACGCGGTCACGTTCATCACCGGCTCGGACGTCGCGTCTGCTGCTGGCTGTGCTGGCAGGAGGAATCCAAACTCCTTCCCGGCGGTCGAATAGAACCAACTCGTCACTTTCGATTCCATGATGTAGAACGGCGCAATCGATGGACCGGTGTTGGCCGTGATGAGCCGGAACCTCACCTGCTTGCCGCTTTTCTCCACCACGACCCACTCAGGCGCTTTCTTGCCGATCAGTTGCATCTCCTTCGAGCCGGGTTCGGGAGTTGTTCCCGCGGGGAACACGAGCGGGGTTTCGTTCCCGCGATTGGTTGGCGGTGAGTCCTTCACATTGATCCACATGACCACCCACACCGCGACGAGAACAATCGCCATCAACGACAAACCAACCGTGATTGATTGTGGAATGAGTGATTTGGGTTTGGGCGGTTTCTGAACTTCCGGTTCAGTAACCACAGTAGCGTTCGAGGCGACTGTTTCCTTCGCTTCGCGTTTCACTGGCGAGGATTCACTCGCTTCCGTCGCGACAGAACCGAAGTTTGCGCTGAGAGATGGTTTCGTCTGACCGAGCGCTTCCCGGCGCGCGGAAGCGCGACTCGATTTGCCGCTGAATGGCCTGCCAAGCGTGTAAGCTAACTCCTCCGCGAACTCCGCGCATGATGCGAACCGCGCTTCAGGCGTCTTCGCCATTGCCCGACGCAACACAGTGCGTTCCGCTTCGGTGATGGCATCGGCGAAGGCGAATAATCCGTCCTGGTGAGCTTTCATCAACTCCGCGAGCGAGCGCCGAGGAAGAGGAGAACACCCTTGCCGTAATTCCGTGTACACCATCGCGAGACTGTACTGATCGCTCGCCGGTCCACCTTCCCCTCCCCACACTTCGGGAGCCATGTAGCTTGGCGTACCCGCGAAGCTCATTGACTCGACGAGTTGTTCCTGTCTGCGTGCCAGTCCGAAGTCCGCGAGCTTCGCGTGCCCGTGCAGAATCAGAATGTTATCGGGTTTCACGTCTCGGTGAGCGATCTTCTGTTCATGAAGGAAGTCCAGACCCTCCGCGGCCTCCGCGAGGTAGCGGAAGAGTTCGTCTTCAGGAATGCCGGACTGACCGAGTGCCTGATAGTGTTTGAGTCGACCGCGCAGTGTGCCGTCGGCGAGTTCCATCACGATGTGAACGCGGTTATTCGCGACCCAGAAATCCTCGGTCGCGAGTAGATAGGGATGACGAAGGTTCTTGATGAGTTCCAGCGAGCGGAGTTCGCGTTGGGCCGATTCGCGGTCGGCCGATTGCATCAGAATCTTGATCGCCTTCTCGATTCCGCTGGGCTTCTTCCGAGCCAACCACACCTCGCCGAAGGTTCCACGCCCAAGTTCTCTTACAAGCTCGTATTGCTGCGAAACAGCAACCACGTCCTCGGCAATCGGTTCCCAGCGCGGACTCGCTCCTTCCGCGATTGTCCACGCGCTACGGGCCTCAAGTTCGGTTTGAAGTGCTGGATACTGAGCGGGAAATCGACTGCGGAACTCCGTTGGGTTGGAAGGCTCTCCGGCCTTCGTGCGGCAGCGATGTTCCGCGAGGATGAGCGCTGGGGGAATCTGATCGAGTGGCCCAAGAGCTGGGAATCTGCGCACGTATTCTTCCACCACGGGCCGCTCTCCGCGATCCCATCGGTGATTCAGATCGAGAAGAACCAGTTCCGTGAGCAGAACAATCCGCGCGCGATCAGACAAGCCCGCGAGAAACTGCTCCCAGTCGGTCACGGACCCAGCGGCAAGCGCGTGACGGAACTGCTCGGTGCGCGCTGCAACGAGAGCTTGTTCTTCCGCGCTGAGGGGGTCGGGCATCCGATGATTCCGTCAAAGCTATTCGTTCAGCAGCAATTGTACCTGTTATTCGGGGGGAAGAGCCGCGTATGCTACTAGCACCTTGCCTGTCATTGAGAGTCGGAGCCGGAAGCGTCAGCGACGGTGTGTTGTTTGTAACCCGTCGCTGACGCTTCCGGCTCCGAGAAAGAGACAGGCATGATGCCTGTCCTACACCCATCGTGAATGCCCATGAATACCCGCTCGCTCCTGCTCGCGATCAGCGCGATCGCGCTTTTCGCGTCGGAAGTGTCCGCCCAGCAGTTCGACCGCCGGTCGCGCGATGAACCCGAAATTGTGGTTGAAACCGGAGGCCGAGTTGGGCCGTGTGACGTATTGCGTTTCACTCCCGACGGGCGATTTCTGCTCGCGGGCGGAGACGACAAAGTTGTTCGCGTCTGGCCGCATTCCGCATCCGGCCTGGAGACAGAGCCAGCGCGCGTAAAGGTGCTTCGCTGGCGCGCCTGGCGCGAACAGCGCGGAGGAATCAAGACACTCGCCATTTCGATAGATGGCAAGCGAGTCGCGGTCGGCGGGTATGGCATGAAGCCGGCGACAGTCGCGATTCTCAACCGCGAGAGCGGCGAACTTCTCGCGCTGACCTGGCCGAAGTCGCGACCGGGCGTTGATAACTTCGGCTCAGTGATGAGTGTCTGCTTCGATGCGGACGGCCGAGTTGGTTTCGGCACCGCGGATGGAAGCGTCTGGCTGTGGGAGCCGGTGAAGTTGAAGGAGCCGGATGCCAACGGCCGACCGTCCTCGCTTCCGGTTCGCGTGGGGAAGCACGAGACCCTGCGCGACCCGGCCGGCAACACCGAGTTCAATTTCCCCCGATTGGTTCACTTTCGCGACACACACACACTTGTTTCAATCGCGCAAAGCGGACAGGTGCTCGCGTGCGATCTGACGGGGAAGTTCTCGCCCGAACCGGGTGATCCGCCGACCGCGAAGGAACTGTTCAACGTCTACGATGGCCAGCCCTTCAAGGATCGCGTCTATCGCGCCGAGTTGATCGACGGCGGCAAGTGGGTTCTTGCCGCAAGCGCTGCTCCTCTGGTCTTGCTGAGAAGCATTGATGGCAAATCGGCGATTCCGCTGGAGTTGCCGAACGACCGTTTCCCTCGAAGCATCGCGTTTCATCCCAAGACGCGGCAAGTCGCGGTGGGTGTAGGAGCCGCGCTTCCCGCAAAACAGAAGCTCCGCTTTTTCGCCGAAGGACACGATGAAATCTGGCTCTTCGAGGACCCAATCAAAACCGGCGCGAAGACGAAGCCCAACCCGTTCAAGCACACCGGCCGCGCCGAGGCGCTGGCGTTTCATCCGAGCGAGAATCAGCTTGCGATTGCCGGAGGAGACGCGGACGAGGTGACGCTTGTTTCGCTGGCGAAGCCCGACATTCCGCTCACGGTTGTGCGCGGAGCAGGGAGGCGTCCGTGGGGAGTGAACATCTCCGAGAACGGCTCGGTGGTCGGCGTTCGGATTGGTCGTGATGCAACCGCCCTCGATCCGAATTTGCGTGGCGCTGGGCCGTGGGTGCGATTCGATCTTGATCGTCTGAAGCCCACATTGGATGAAGCGCAGAAGTGGATTGATCCATTGAAGGAAGCCAACGGGTGGACAGTTGTTCCCGACGAGAAAGACAGGTTTGTGTGGTATGCCGAACGCAAGCGCGAGGGAGTCACTCTCCGCTTGCGGCTTGCGCTTGATCGGCACCGCGATCTTGCGCCAACGTGTTTCACGTTCCTCCCGGAGAAGGACGGGAAGCCCACGCGAGTTCTCGTCGGGCACTATTACGGCTGCACGCTCTTTGAGCTTGTACCGGGTCGCGCGGTGAAGGGCGCGATCACCGGAACGAAGGTCTTCATCGGACACGCGGGCGAAGTGACTTCTGTGGTCGCCGCAAAGGATCAGAGCTGGTTCGTTTCAGGCGGAACCGATCACACGGTTGTGGCGTGGGCATTAGTGGACTGGCAGAGCGAGCCGGGGCTGGGTGCGAAGTTCGCGGAGAAAGATGGTTGGGTCGTGGTGAACGCGGTTGATAATGGTTCGCCCGCGTGGGAAGCGGGCTTGCGAGTGGGCGATGTGATCGACCTGTTCTTTGTGGACGGCAAACGAATCTTCGACCGACGCGCGGGAGTCAAGCCGCTCGGCACAACCGATGTGGTACTCGAAGCACTCAAGTCTCCCCGTCCGCGCATTGAACTTTACTTCGGCCTCGCGGCGCGGGGGAAGATCGCGCGCCGAGAAACGCTCACCACGGTGCGCCAGCGTCCGCTCTGGAAGTGGTTCCCCGCGTTCAATGGCGAAAACCGCCTGACGGACTGGGTCATGTGGATGTGGCACGGATCGTATTACCACACGAAGACCGCCCACGGAGACCGGCTCGTCGGCTGGCACGTCAACAGTCCCGAGGCTGGCGGACGCACGGAGTTCTACCAGCTTCAACAGTTCGAGAAACAGTTCCACCGACCGGAGGTGTTGGAGAAACTCATCTCCACGCGCAACGCGGGTGCGGCTCTGGTGACCGCGCGGGGCGAGAATCCGCCTCTGATGTCGTTCACGCAGTACGAACCGGCTCCGGTGAGGTTGGCTCTCAAGCGAACCGAGGTGAAGGAGGACGGCCTGGCGCTGACTGTTCACGTCCAGCCGCGCGGGAGTAACGTCGATCTGATGCCCGAACGCATCGAACTGTGGCTCAACGACTATCTTCTCGATTCGTGGCCAAAGGCCGGCGAAAAGCTCAACCCGAAGGTTCCGTTCCAGGCTCCGGTCACGATTCAGGCCAACAAGTTTCGCGCGGGGGAGAATCAACTCGCGGTTCTGACCTTCAACGTGGCCGGCGGGCGCGCTGAGGACTTCCAGATTGTGCGCAATGCTCGACCCGCGCGTGAACCAAACTTGCTCGCGCTCCTGGCCGGGGTCAACGACTACTCCGACCATCGCAAAAACGTGGTCGGAGCGAGAAAGTTTGGCGACCTCAAAAGCGCCAAGAATGACGCTACTGCCCTCGGCGATCTCCTGTTGACCTATCGCGGACCGAAGCGGTTCTTTCTTGATGGTAAGGTAGACGTTCGGCTCGACGCGGACGTTGCCCGCAAGAAGATACTCGCCGATCTCGATGCCAGCGCGCTGCGAGCAAAGCCAGACGACCTGCTCATGGTGTTCTTCGCCGGTCATGGCGACTTACTGATGCCGAAGAATGAGCCGGTTCCCAAGGGTGGCCGAGGAGTACTGAGCAGCGAGGGCGTGTTCCTCTTCTGTTGCCCGAATTATTCCCCCCTGAAGCCGAGCGAAACCGCTCTCTCCGCCGACGAGTTGTTCAGCGCGCTTGCGAAGATCAATTGCCGCAAGATTGTCTTGCTCGATGCGTGTCACTCCGGTCAGGCGACATCCGCGAACGTGCTGAGGCGCTGCGTGCCCAACGGTCAGGGGCCAATCGTGATCGCGGCATGCGACCAGAGCGAGGTGTCGTATGAGCATCCGCGGTTCGGGCACGGGCTGTTCACCTTCGCGGTGCTGGATGCTCTCGGCGATGGGTTTCGCAAGGCGGATTACAACTCGGACGGCGAACTTTCGCCGGTGGAGTTGTTCGACTACATCGCCGGCCGCGTACCGGTGCTGATGAGGCAGATTGGTAAGAAGGACGAAACGCAAACTCCCATTTGCTTCCCGCGCCGATTGCCGAAAGACGTGCTGCTGAAGAAGTGAGTGTTTCCCATGCGCGGTTGTGCCTTCCTCTCGATCCTACTTCTCGCCGCTCCCGCGCGCTCCGCGGAGTTGCCTCAGCATCGCGTCAGTGGCGATCTCACTCTTCAGGTAAGGGACATCTTTCAGCGCTACTGCTCCGAGTGCCACACCGGAGGCGATGAGCCTGGCAAAAGCCGACTGGTCATCCTCGACCACAAGCAAGTTGTCGCGAAGAACCGGCCGGTGCCGTTCCTCACGCCTGGGGGCGGAAAGGCGCAGATTCTCGAACTCATCAAGGACGGCTCCATGCCGCCCGCGAACAAGCCTGGCCCAACACCCGACGAGATCGCGGTTCTGGAGAAGTGGGTGAAGGCAAACGCTCCGGCTTACCCCGCTGCGTTCGATGACCGCTACACGCTCAGCGCGATGCTCGATGACTTCGACCGTCAACGTCCCATTGATGGGCTGTTCATGCGGTATGTATCCTTCGCGCATCTGATTCGCGATGGTCAACCGCTTCCGAATCTGGCGGTGGCGGAGGAGCGGTTGCGGGAAGCGCTCTGTGTGGCTTCGGGGAAGCGCGTGAAACTCGTCGCGGTGGACCCCTCTGCGACGCTCTTGCGCATCGATCTGCGTGAACTCGGCTGGCACACACGCGATCTCTTCGAGAAGGTGGACCGCAACAAGGTGGTTGGAATTGCATCAATCATTCCATTCGATCTCCTTCTCCTGGAGTATCCGCACGGGTTTCTTCTTGCCCCAGAAGACCCATTCAGCGAACGCCTGGGCGCATTCTTCAAACAAGCGGAGCATCTGCGACCGGTGCCGTTCCTCCGCGCGGACTGGCTCACCAATTCCCTTCTGAAGGGAAAGCAATCAACACCGCTGGCGGACGACCTGCGAAGTCTCGTGGAACTCGCGGAAGCGAACGATCCGCCTCCGGGACCAGTGATGCGGCCGTTCGCCGGTTTGAAGGCACTCACGGTGCCCGACTCCGAATCGGGCCAACGCGCGGTGATCGCGCCTCTTGGTTCGTGGTACGCGGGTGATGTGAGTTCGATTCGCCCGCCATTCAAATTGAACGCGAGTCTTCAATCCTCTGGCAAGTCAGTCCACACGATCCGGGTGGACGAGCCGTTTTCGCCTCGGGTGGAAGCAGATAGTCGGGTCTTCGTCACCGTGCTGATGGTGCTCGCTGATGGCGAGGTGCGCGTGCAAGAGATCGGCGGAGGGTATGTGTTACAGCCCAACACTCCGCGCGATTTGGCTCCGCCGGGGCGCAACGAGTTCCGAATCACGAGCATCTTGAGCGGTGGCGACTCCGCGACCGAATACTTCGTGCTGTTGGCTTCCGAGAAAGAGATTCCGCTCCCAACGATCATTCGTAGCAAGCACGCGGAAGGAGATGACCCGAAGCAGAATCGCCGACCGGTGTGGCGGTTTCTTGTGGAACCGCCGAAGGGTGAACTTCGCGGATCAACTCAGGTGGTGCGGAGGGTCATTCCGATCAAGCTGGTCAAGAAGCAGTAATCAGGAGTAATCGGCAAACACAGGAGAATCGATTGAACCGGCAGAGTGCATAGAACCGATAACCCCTCGGTCTGCATACTCACCTGGAGCGTTCCATGCGCCGGTTGTTGACCCTGTTTGTGCTCGTCTTTCCGGTTTGCTCACCAGCCGCGAGCGCACAGGAAGTGATCCCCGTTGGAGGGGCGGGGCGTCTGTTCCGCGGAGCCAAGCCCGTGTGCGTACCTGACTGCGCGCCGACAGTGCCGGATTCACCGTGGACGATGCCTGTTGATCCGGGCGTTCCTCCGATGGTTCCCCCAACTCCGCCTCCCGGTTTCCCCGCGATTCCGCGTGGCGATCCGACACTCCCAACTCCACTCGACGGGCTTCGCAATCCGTTCGCGCAAGCCACCGAGGCCGGCGGTCAGCCCGCGCGCACCGCGAACGAGAACTTTGACGGAGACTTCGGAGGAGTGTTCTACAAGCGATTGGTCACGGTCGGAACGACAACCGTTCCGCGCGTTGTTGGTTTCACGCAGCAAGTAGTTGGGTTCACCCCCATCACGACTCAGACCATCACCATTGACCCGCAGACCGGTCAGCGGACTCTGACCATCACGACAACGAACAACCCGATCATCGTGAACAACCCGATCGTGACTCAGACCGTGGTGCCGCAACAGCGTGTGGTGCGGTTGCCACTCGCGGCACGCTACAGCGGCATCCTCATCACCGACAACGACAACCCGCGACCGCAAGACCGCGTGTACTTTGGTTACAACTTCTATGACAACATCGGCGGGCGGAATAATCTCGGTCTGGGTGAAGTCGATCTTCAGCGTCAGATGGCCGGCTTCGAGAAGACATTCCTTGATGGCGATGCATCCGTCGGGATGCGATTGCCGTTCGTGCAGATGTATGGCCCCGCGGGAATCGGAGGGACAAACAACGTCGGTGATCTCACGCTGATCTTCAAGTACGCCTTCCTGAACAATCGCGAAACGGGCGATCTCATCGGTGGCGGTATGGTGCTGACCACGCCAACCGGCAGCGGAGACGCGATCCTCGTGGATGGCTCGAAGGCACCTCACTCGTTCATCTTCCAGCCGTGGGCCGGCTTCGTGAGAAGCTTCGACCGCGCGTATCTCCAGGGTATCACGAGTTTGCTCGTGCCGACCGATTCGCAAGACCCGACGTTGTGGAACAACAGTATCGGCCTGGGTTACTATGCGTATCGCGCGCCGGAGCGGTTCCTCACTGCGATTGTGCCCACGGCGGAAGTTCACGTTCGCACTCCGCTCTCGAACCGCGATCCTTACGGCGTGGTCTTCCTTCAGGATCAGGTGAGCTTGACCGGTGGACTTCACTTCCGCGCTCGTCGAGCGGTGCTCAGTGGGGCGGTGAACGTGCCCATCGTAGGTCCGCGCCCCTGGTCGCTCGAAGCATTGAGCTTCCTGAACATCGGGTTCTGATGGAGAAGCGCGCAGCGCGGAACTCTCAGATGCCGAAGGTATCCGCATCCTGGTGGGTGTACATTCTGCGTTGCTCTGATGGCACGCTCTACACCGGCATCACCACCGATGTTGCTCGTCGGCTGAAGCAACACAATGACGGGACCGCCTCAAAGTACACGCGCTCGCGCCGACCGGTGAAAGTCGCTTATCGCGAATCGACTCCTTCGCACAGCGCTGCACTTCGGCGCGAAATTGCAATCAAGAAGCTCTCCCGGCGCGCCAAGGACTCGCTCATCTCAACTCAGGCGCGCAAGCGAAAGCACGCTTGAAGTTCGCGCGCGACCCGTTACGGTAAGGCCACCTACTCCGCGCAACGGTGGTTCCATGAATCCGGGGTTTACGCGAGCCGCGCTCGCGGTTGCTCTCTGCGTGTTGATTTCCGTTCCTGCCGCGGGAATCGATCAACCATCCATTCGAGCGGAAACGCCCGACGAGGTAAATCAGCGGCACGCGCGGGTCGCGGATCGACGAAAGGGCACCGACACTATCTGCCATCGCGGGGCAAGCGAACACGCTCAGGAGAACACACTCGAAGCATTCCGAGCCAGCTTTGAACTCGGCGCGGATGGGAACGAGATCGACATCCGAGCCACGAAGGACGGCGTGCTGGTTGTCTTCCACGACGACATGCTCGACCGACACCTCGAAGCCTATGGCGATGTGAGCGATTACACCTGGGAAGAGCTACAACAGTTCCGTTTTCGCGATCCGGGCCGCTTTGGTCAGCAGTGCCGCATCCCAACTCTTGTGGAAGTGTTCGACCTGCATCGCAAGTTCGCTGGCCTCATGCACCTGGACATCAAACGCCCCGGCCTGGATTCCGCGATAGCGGAGTTGCTGACGAAAATGGATCTGTGGCCCCACGTCGCTTACTGCAACACGGAAACTGGCGGAGTGATTCTGCGCGATGAGCGATTCCAGGCGCGCCGATATAAGGGCGGTCTGTACCTGGATCGCGGAGAGGTGTTCCCGGAGGCAATCGCGACGGTTCTGAAGAAGCCCGGAGATGGCGTGATCGTTGATGATCCGCGCGGAGTTGCGATTGCGCTTGGCCGTAAGCTCGGCAAGCTCTCAAAGGAACCGGTTTCGCCACGAAAGATTGAGCCGCGAAAGCCCGCCAAACTTCCGACAGAGGAGGAACTACTCAAGCGACTCCTGGACGCGGACGACTGGGATCACGTGGCCGACGCACTTCCCGCCCGGATGATCTCTGGAGCGCGAATTCGAGCGCGGGCACGAGCAGCGGAAGGACTACTTGCCGCGAAAGTCTCCTCGAAGGAAGCATTTGCTGGCCTGGAGGAGCGAGTTCGGAAGCGCAGCCTTCACCGCGACTGGATGTATCACGGTTTTGATGGAGCAATGGCGCTGCGTTCGCTCATCCTACTCCGCGCTCCGAACGCCACGGATGTGGCTCGCTTCGCGCTGTGGCGAGACGACCCGGCACTCGAACCAGTCATCGATCCGAGATGGAAGAATCCCCGCTCGTGGACCGACTTTCGAGTGAAGATGGTGATCTTCCCCGCGCTGGAGAAATGCCCCTCAGCCGCGACCGAGAAGCTCTGTCGCGACTATCTCGCGCTCTCCGATGACGAAGCGAGCAAGCTTGGCCCGACGCAGTTCGAGCAAGCGGGTAAGGCGCTCATGGCTGTTAGTCCCAAGCTCGAAACAGCTCTCGAACTGATGAAACACCGGCTCCAGGTTGTTCGCGGACGAGCGATTCTCGATTGTCTGGCTCATGCGAACGAACCGTGGGCGCGTGAGGCGCTCAAGAAATCCGCCCCTCACGCGCTGGAGTATCGCGCCCCGGAATGAAATCGAGAAAGACCGCGAGGAATGATCGCGTGCGCGTCCATCTGCGGATGGCTGGGTGATGTCTCTTCCAGGAGGGCGAGCAATGACCACATTCTTGCGCGCGAGCGTGCTGGCGGTTGCATCGTTCGGGTTCGCGCTGCCGGTGTTTGCAGACAAGCCCGATGACAAGCCGAAAGTGAAAGTGGAGATTCGCCGAGCCGAATCGAAGAAGGCCGAAGGACTGATTGAAGCCAAAATCGAGGGCACGCAGAAGAAGGTTTACCTGCACAAAGCCGCGGACGCGACCAACGCGGACATCGCTTCGGCCCGCGTCATCGAGGACGAGTTCAAGCTGGTGTCCATCGAGATTGTGTTCACGAAGGAGGGAGCGAAGAAGATGGCGAATCTGTCCGATGAACACAAAGGCAAACCGGTCGCGATTGTGGTTGACGGAAAAGTGGTCAGCGCGCCGGTCTTGCGCGTGAACATCAACGAGAAGGCGCTCATCACCGGCGACTTCACGAAGGATGAAGCGGAGCGGATCGTGAAGGGGATCACAGCGAAGTAATCACTTCGGCTTCCCGAACCCGTCGCGTGGGTCGATCAGTTTGAGCTTTTTGGCCGCGAGTGCCTTGTAGCAATCTTCCAGGTCGAATGTCTTCAGCACGCCAGGCACGAACGACGATAGCGGCCACGAATACACCTCCGACTCCGCGACGCTCGCGAAGTTCGTCAGCGCTTCCTTCAGAGTGACGCGAGTCACGTGGTCCGACAGAAGAGCAGCGAACGTCGCGGGGATCGCGCCCCAGCCCTTCGCGACAAGGTGAACTTCCTTGTGCCCAACATCCGCGAGCCAAGAGAGCACGCGAAGCACATCAAACGTCTTCTGCCCGACGTAAGGCCGGTCGAGCATGAGGGCGTGAATCGCGTAGAAGTAGTCGCTTCCGTAGGGCGCGAGGAACTGGTTCGTTCCGCCACAGGTGTTCGGGCAAGATTCGCCGATCCCGCGCACATCGCATGCATAGAACGCTGTCTTTGGCTCCGCTTTCACCAACTCCGCGATGAGCGGCTCATCACGCAGTTCCACGTCGCTTGAGTGATGTGAAATGTAAAGTATGGCGGGCTTGTCGTCCTTCGGTGGTCGCGATAAGTGCTGCTGATCGGACAGTCGATACACCACCGCCACCGCGGGCTTCTCGGTTTCGATTGCGTAAGTTGTCGCGAACTTCGTTGGATACTTCCTCCCAGCACTGGGCCGCAGAATGCGGAAATCCGGGACGCCCTCGCGTTTCGGGAGCTTCAAGACTTCCTCGAGGTGTGCCTTGAGCGCTTCACCCACTGGGGGAACACGTTTCGCGGCATAGCGCTTGGAGTGTTCAAGCGTGAGCATGAACACGGTGCGCGATTTCAACTCGCTCACTTGCCCCTTCGGCGCGCAGAGCAAATCCTCTTCTTTCTCGAGGGTCAACTTCGGTTCGGTCTTCGCCTCGGAAATGCCCGTTGCCGTGTTGAACCAGCGATACATCGCCTCGCGGTTCTCGATTGTATAGCCGTGACCGGTCGGGCCGATGTGCAGCTTCACGTTCTCTTCCGCTCCGAGCAGCTTGTAGATGTTCTTGAGCCGACGGAAAATCTCTTCCGATCCGCGAACATCGAAGTAATCCTTCTCCTTCGCCAGAATGATGACTGGTTTCGGAGCCATGCACGCGAGGAAGTCGCTGTGATCGAGATTGAGCGCGAGCGCGTGCGGTGGGCACTGCTCGGTGTCTTGCGGAAGCTCGTTTTCCAGATTTCGGCGGAACGTGGTGACGAAGCAACCCGGAGCAGCCATTGTCCAGCGCGATTCCACCCCACACAGCCACGTTGTCATCGTTCCTCCGCCGGAGTTCCCCGTAATGCCAACATGCTTTGGGTCCACTTCCGGCCGCGAGAGAAGATAATCAAGCGCGCGAATTCCGTCCCACGCGCGCCAACTTCCGAAAAAGTCGCCGACGAGAAACTGCTGATTGCCCGCGAGCAAGTGTTCGCCGACGCCGACTCCTGGCCGCTTGGGTTTCTCGAGGTGCGCGTACTGAAGTCGCTCGCCTTGCCCGATTGGATCGAAGATCAGCAC
>JAKEEV010000740.1 GCA_022616395.1 Planctomycetia bacterium
CTGTCCCTTGACGCGGCATTTCTCCCGTTCAAGAATTCACATCTGGGAACCCTCCTGCCCGGTTGGTCGTCCAACCCGGTAAGGTTCACATCTGATTCGCCCCGAAAAAGCTGGGAGTCGTCATGTCATCCCGCTCCACGGTTTGTCGCGGATGGTTCTGGGCTGTTGCGTTTGTCGCGATGGTCGCGCTGTCGGCTGGCTCAGGCTCCGCGCAACCGCCTTCGCCGTTGGAGTTGGTGCGCGGACTGCGGGAGAACGGACAGGGCGATCTGGCTCTGGAGTACCTCAAGGAGATCGAGAACAAGCCGCTCTCACCCAACGACAAGGGCGAGATCTTTTTGGAGAAGGCCAAGTGCCTGCTGGAACTGTCCGAGGACGAACCGGACGAGGGGAAGCGGTTGGGGATGATCAAGGAGGCGAAGGAAGCACTCAACGTGTTCCGGACGAACCACGCGAAGCATCCGCGTGTGGTCGAAGGGGTGTTGGCGTTGGCGCAACTCACTTCGGTCGAGGCCCGCTTGCAGTTGCGCAAGGCTCAACGAATGGAAATCTCCGAGGACCACAGGGACAACGACCTGGCCAAGCAGAAGAAGGCGGCCGCGGATGCCCGACCGATGTTCGAGGAATCCTCCAAGCGCTACGCCGAGGCGTCGAAGATTCTCCGAGCCAAGCTGGCCGACAAGACGCTTGAGCCAATCACCCGCAAGACACTCCAGCGGGAAGCATTCGAGGCCGATCTGGCCAGCGGGATCAATCAGTTCAACATCGCCCAGACTTACATGAAGCCGTTATCGGTGGATGAGAGCAAGAAGCGCAACGTGGCTTTGGAGTTGGCGAAGGATACGTTTCTCGTGCTGGCCGACCCCAAGGCCAACCCACAGGCCCGCACGGTCTGGATCGCACGGGCGTGGATCGCCGAGGTGATTTACGAGCAGGACGACTTTGGAACCGCGGAGAAGGAAGTCGCCGCGATTCTCAAGGCCAACGTGTTGGAAGCCGAAGAGGGCAAGCGCCTGGTCCGGTACTTCCAGATCCGCCGCAACTTCCTCCTGGCTCTCAACGAAAACAACATGACGAAGGTGCAGGCCAGCGTGAAGGAACTCAACGCCTGGCGCTTCGACTATGACAAACTCAACCGCAAACCCACTCCCGAAGTCTACACCGTCCGTTTCTACCTGGCGGCCGCGCTGCATCTGATCGCGGAAACAAACATTAAAAAGAATCCCACCAAGAGACTCGCCGAGGATGACAAGCGACTGGAGGACGCCGAGAAGCTCTACCGCGTGCTGTCCCAAACCGACAACGAGTACACGGAGCGGGCCGTCCGCAAGCGCCTGGAGGTGGTTCGCCTCATGGTGAACGAAGGCGATCAGCGGCCCGCGTTCTACCGCACCTTCGAGAAGGCTCAGATGGCCTCACTGGTTCAGTTGAGCAAACTGAATCAGGCCCAGCAACTGCCCGCAACGACTCCCGAAGAGCGAATGAAAAAGTTCGCCGAGATCAAGAAGCGCCAACTCGCGATCATCGCGCTACTGGAACGCTCTCGCGAACTGGCCGGCCCGCAGGAAAACCCCGCCGACGTGACCGATGTCTACTTGCGGCTCATCTACTTCTACCTCTTGACCGATCAACCTCATCAAGCGGCCGTACTCGGCGATTTCGTGGCCCGCACGCTCAAGACCACCGGAGGAAAGGCGTCTCTGGCCGGTTTGTTAGGCATGACCGGATACCTGATCGCCGCCAACAATGTGAATCTCGGCGACCCCGACGCGACCCTGGCCGCTCGCAAAGTTGATCGCGACCGGGCGATTCAACTGGCTCGGTTCCTCGACGAGAGATACCCCAACGACAACTCGACCGACGCCGCTCGCCACAGACTGGCAAACCTGCTGATCGAAGACAAGCTCTTGATCGAAGCGTTCGAGATGCTGGTCAAGGTTCGGCCCAGTTACGCGCAAATCACCAACGTGCGGTTGCTCGAAGGCTATCTGGCCAGCGAATTGGTCAAGTCAGACGATCCCAAGCTCACCAAGCAGAAGAAGCTTGAGGTGTTCAAGCGAGCAGTCGCGGACCTGGGGAAGGTGCCCAGGCCGCTCTCTATCGCGCCGGAGGAAGAGGTTCGCGGATATATTTCCACCCGCTGTCGGCTGGCGACCTTGCTCTTCCTCCAGTGGCGTGTTGATCCGGCCGCGGAGGCCGCCAATCCCGGTTACAACCAGGCGCTGACCATCGCTCAGGACGTGATCGCGCTGATTCCCACTCTCGACTGCCTGATCGACCGCAGGGGAGGCATGAAGGCGCTGAACCTCAACGGGATGGAGATGAACCTCCTCGGACAGGACACTTACGCGCGTGCCGTGTTCCTTCGCAGCCGCGCTCTCACCGAAAGCGGCAAGTTGCCCGAAGCCGCTCAGACACTCGAACCCACACTGACCGCGATTCGGACCAACGGAGCGCTTTACACCGATCAACTGAAAGTGTGGGACGCCGGTCGGGGTGATCTGATCGATCCCAAAAAACCGGATACGGAGGACAACCGCGACCCGCCCGACATCGCCGCCCAGAAGCGCAAAATCGCCGAGGTAGCTCGTGGAGTGGACAAGACCCGCGTGGAGGTGATTCTCTCGGCGTTTCGCTTGCAGGTGAAGTTGAACAAACCGGCCGATGCCGAAGCGGTGCTCAACTTGATGGTTCAGGCCGGCGGGACGATCGAGGACAGCTTGCCGGTTTTGGAAGGCATGGGTCGCGAGATGGCGGTGCAGTTGACGGTCTTCGAGAAGGAGGGGAAACAAGCGGAGGTCGCGGCCATGAAAACCGGGTTGGCCGTGCTCCTCAAGAAGATCATCACCGCGAAGAACCTCCCGCCGTCGTCGGTGCTCTTCGTTGGGCAGACGCTTCAGGTGGTCGGCGAGAACGACAAGGCAATCGAGATGCTCAAGAAGGTTCCTCCACCGGCGTTCGCCGAGTGGGACACCAAGGATCCGGAAAAGTTCCCCGCGGAGGTTCGGGGGCAACTGTTGGCTCAGACTCGCGACTACGCGACGGCCCAGTTGTACATCGCCCGGGCGCTGCGCGAGAGCAAGAAACTCGCCGAGGCCGAAGACATGCTCACCAAGATCATCGGCACCTCCGGCAAGCCGAATTGGGGTTGGGGCCGGCTCTACTTCCGCAAGGAACTGGCTTTGGTCTACGAGAAAAAGGGCGCGGCCGAAACGGATCCAAAGAAGGCGCAACAGGAGTGGGGCAAGGCGCTCCAGATCTGGGGGCTTGTGTCCTCGGCTTACCGGAACCGGATCGCCAACGCCAAGGATGCCACCGAGGACCAGCTCAAGATGTATCGCAACACGTTCGCCGATACCTATCTCGATTCCCAGCGGTGTTTCATCGAGGCCAACCTGAATTTGCTTCCGCGAGGCAAAAAGGAAGTTCCTCCCGAGCGCTACAAGAAGCTCTATGACGATGTGGCCAAGCAGTTCGTGAGTATGGAAAAGCAACTCCCGGCCGCTCAGTTCCAGCCGGAGGTTCAACACCGCTACGTCGAATTGCTTGACAAGTACGCCCCGCTCAAGGCTTCTTACAAGGCCGCGGGCGGGAAACTGTTTTTAGAAAAGCTCCCGCTGCCGTGATCGGGCGCAATCAGAGCCGCGACCGTGAGGGAGCGCTTCCGCAAGATCGCTCCCTCACGGTCGCGGCTCCGAAAGACACGCTCCTTGACGGTCGCGACTCTGAAAAATCATCGCTCGCGTTGCTCGCGACCCCTCACGCGGAGCGTGAGGACTACAATCTTGGAACTTTCCGAACAACTCCTTCCAAGGAATCTCTCCAATGATGCGTCAGGCGATTCGCGGATTGATGTTGCTTGGGTTCTTGGTGCTGGTCAGTTCCACCGGTCAAGCACAGCTCAACAATCCAGACGAGGTGGAAGTGCGCGACCGCAAGGACGGTTCCACCAAGAAACTGCGTGGGCATTTCCGGGTCGGGCCGGCCGGGTTCCAGGTGTTCACCGGCGAGAAGTTCGACAAGCCCGGAGAAGCATTCTCCCCGGACGACATCGTGAAGGTAACCATTGGCGATTTGCCGGGCGTGAACCGCGACAAGATCAACAGCGCCAACGGCAAGGAGGGGAAGGGGACTCGCAAGGACTTCGATGAGGCCCGCACCATTTACCAGGAGTTGCTCAAGGAGTTGCCCAAGAAGGCGCCCGACGCCCGGAGCAAGCGGTATCTGGAGTTCAAGTTCATCATGATGACCAACAAGGTCGTGGACGGTCTGGACGCGGGTGACGCGTGGGAGAAGCAGGCGGACGAGTGTATCGGGAAGTGGTCGGGGTTTTTGTCCGACTACAAGACCGGGTGGGAACTCTGGCCGGCGACGCGCGCTTGCACGCGATTGCAAATCGAGCGCGGGAAGTATAAAGAGGCGTCCGAGACCTGGAAAACTCTGACGACAAATCCGGAGATGCCCGCCGATTCCAAACTGGAGGCCAGGCTTCAGGTGATCGATGCCCAGATTCGCGCAAAGAACTACGCCAGCGCATCAGTGAACGCCACCGAATTGCTCAAGACCGCGGCCGGCGCGCGGAAGGACCGACTAACCATCTACAAGATTGCGGCCAAGGCAGGCATCGACAACAAGCCTCTGGACGCGGTCGCCAAGATTCAGGCAGAAATCGACAAGACGAAGGAAGTGTCGGTGCGGGCGACGGGCTACACCATGATAGGCGAGATGTACTTGGTGGGCGGCAAGCCACGAGACGCGATGTGGGCGTTCTTGTGGGTGGAGACGGTCTTCAACCAGGACAAGAACGAGGTTCACAAGGCCATCGTGCGCCTGACGGAACTGTTCGCCAAGCACCTCAAGGACGAAGACCGCACCCGCGCCTACGAGGAGAAGATCAAGCAATTCCGAACGACGTTCTGAAAGTAGCCGAGGCTCTGTTGAAATGCGAGTTGTTCTGAAGACGAAAGCCCCTCACCCGCCGCTACCGATGCTTCGCATCAGTCGTCACGGCGGGTGAGGGGTTTTCTGCTTCGCGTCCGGAGTCACAATTCGATGCAAGTCGGTTCCCATCCCACATCCTAACCGAGGTGCGGTTGAAGCGACAGTATCGGTTGTGCGGTCTGGTTGCGTGAGTTTGTTGGGTTGGCGCAGGTCTGTTCCGATGCGACAATAGTTCTACCTCCGTGATTTATTCGCGATCGAGCGAATTTTCCGCCTGTGGGGTATCCTTTTTCTCGCACCGTCGTAAACGCTGTTCTAGACTCGATGCGCCGGCTTTGCGCTGAGGATGCCCGTCCTGCACCAGAGCCGAACGAGCCGAACGAAGAAGGGTTGTTGCATGTCCACGCCCGTTTCCACTCCGCACCCGGACGATGCGGTCCAGGTCCGGCCGTCTCCACTGGTTCATCGCGTCTTCGGTGAACCGCGATTCCATACCGATGGCGACATCGCGGCTGTCGCGTTCGCCGCCGATGGTTCGCTGTTCTCCATCGACGAAGCCGGTGTGCTCAGACACTGGGCTTCCGATGGCAAGTTGCTCGCGCGGCACTTCCTCAGCGATCTCGAAACGCTCTGGCAGTTCAGTCCAGACGCCAAGCTTCTTGCCAGCGGCAACGATGACCTGCTGTTGTGGGATGTATCCACCGGCCAGCTTGTTAGCCGAATCGAACAAGCCGGCGAACAGCCCGCGTGGGTGACCGCGATTGCCTTCAGTGCCGATGGCCGAACGGTAGCGACCGGTCACGATGACGGCATGCTCCGCATGTGGGACGTGAGCACGCAGAAAATGCTCGGCGAGATTCAAGCTCACCCCGCGACTCCCAAGAAAGCGGTCTCGGCCATCAGTTTTGCGCCGAAGGGCGAATTCATCGCGACCGCGGGCGAAGATCGCACGGTGCGCGTGTGGGACGAGTTCACACACAAGAAAGTTGCGGAACTCAAGAGCCACACCGACCGCATCCCGGCTCTGGCCTGGAGTCCCGATGCGAAGTTGCTCATCTCCGCTGGGTGGGATACATCCGCGCGCGTGTGGCGTCCTCCTCACACAGACCCGCTCATGCTTCTCAATAGCCACGCGGATCAGGTGACGACGGTCGCGTACAGTCCCGATGGCAAGTATCTCGCGTGCGCCGATTCGGACTTCGATATTTACCTCTGGACCGATCCGGAATCGGCGATTCGTGGACCGGTTCTGCAAGGGCACAACGACGAGATTCGCTGTCTGGCCTTCAGCCCCGATGGGACGAAGCTCGCCAGCGCGGGGGCGGATCGCGTGGTTCACGTGTGGGACGTGCGTGATGGGAAGCTGCTCGCCGGTCCCAATCCGAAGGGCCGACACTCCATCGCGGTGATTCCGGGCACTCCGCTTCGTCTGGCAAGTTCCGGCGGGCCGAAGGTTCGCATCTGGGATGTCAATAGCGGAGAAGAAATCGCGCCGACTGGTTTGTGCGCTGCGTTCTCCGTTGCGGCCAGTTCTGATGGGAAGTGGTTGGGCATCGGCGGCACCGATTACTTCACCCAACTGTGGGACGCGACCGAAGGGAAGCTCTCCGCGTCTCTCGAAGCGACCAAACCTCCGATTGGTCACGTCACCTTCACGCCAGACTCAAAGACACTCGTTCACACCAGCCCCGCGGATGGCCTTGTGTGGCTGTGGACGTGCGCGACCGGTCAACCGGAACTGATTCTCATTGAAGCCGCGGACGCCTGCACTCTGGAGACAATCGCGATTCATCCGAACGGTCGATGGATCGCGTGCGGCGGGATCGACTACATGTCCACCGGCGAACGCGACGGAGCGGTGTGCGTGTGGGACGTTCCGAGCAAGCAGAAGGTGTACACAATCGATGTGGGCGTGACGGCTCTGGCGTTTGATCCGCAGGGGAAGTACCTCGCTGGGGCAAGTCTCGACGACGCGGTGTATGTGTGGGACGCGGAGACGCAAGACACGGTGTTTGTGTTCGGCGGCTCCCAGCAGAACATCAACACGATTTGCTTCGACCCCAGCGGCAGCTATCTGGTCAGCGGAGGCGATGACGGCACCGTGCGCGCGTGGGACGTGCTGAGTGGCCGAATGCTCATCGCTCGCGACTTCGACACGGCGGTTCACTCGCTGGCCTTCAGCCCCGACGGCAAGTTCCTCTTCTGCGGCAACGGCAACACGACGTGCTACCAGGTCGAGTTCAAGAAGTTTCTTGAAGAGTAGGAGACAGGAGTCAGGAGACAGGAGTCAGGAATCAGGAGACAGAAGAACGGGCAAGGTTTTGATTTTTACCCCGAAGGGGTTTCAGACCAAAGCCCAGGGTCGTGTTGCGAAGCAACGCGCACCCTGGGTTACCAACGCGAGCGGCCGGGATTGCTCCTGGCCGCGTTTGTTTTTCAGCCCTTCGGGC
>JAKEEV010000741.1 GCA_022616395.1 Planctomycetia bacterium
CCGTCATTCCTCTCTGGGGTTCTTATCTCCAGCAGAGTTTGAACGGACGATTAACCAGACCCACCGTTAACTTCGCGCCCATTTTTCTTGGGGAATATCAATGCCAACCAATACAGCCCGAGCCTCCTCCCAACCGAATGGTGCCCAGTCTTTGCATTCATCGAACTGTCTCTCCCACCCTTGCCTCTTCGCAATTGCCTGAAGTGAATCAATGTACTTGGAACACTCCTTCGCGTTCCCACAACTCTCAAGCAAGTGGGGCAGATCACCCTCAAGCCTCCGCGCATACTTCGCGTCCGAAGTAATGAAGCAATAAGGGTGAGTCACATAGTCGCGACCACCCACGAAGATCCATAACCCGAGTAAACACGAGCCGAGCGCGCGCAAGGCGATCCACAGTAGCTTCGAGACACGCATCTTCAGATTCACCGAAGAGTCAGCCATCGTATTTACTTCTGTGTTGGATCCGCAGTTAGCGCCATTCAGTCCCGCCTTCACACGCAGACTTCGAGCATGAGGAAGTTATCCGGTTCCTTCTTGTAGAGCGCGGAGGCGGTTCGAAGCGTCTTGATGCGGTCCTCGTGCCAGGGGTTTTCCAGGTTCGGCATCGTGTCCTGATACGGGAAGTTCTCCAGCAGGTCACGACGCAACAGCATCGCACGCACTTTGCGAATGCGCTCATCACCCACAAGCTCGCACGTCAAGAATAGCGCGTACTTCACCGTGATGACCGGCTGGCCCGCGTCTCGCTTGATGTGGCCCGTCACGAAGTGTTCCGCCACCGCGTTGAGCACGAAGTTCAAGAGAAACCAGCGATCTTCCTTCGCGATGGGCATCACGGGCTGTTCCAGCGTGGTCGCCTTGGCCGCAAGCCACACCTTCGCCACTGCCAGCTTGTTGAGGAAGATTTCTTCCAGCGACCGCTCCATCACGGTGCGGATTTTGAGATGGCCATCCGAGAAGATGTTCAGGCTGACTATGATGCGGTCGAGAAACTCCTTTGCGCGCCACTGTCTGCGCGCCTTGTAGCTTCCCCACCAGCGGCCCACGAAGAACGTCGCGGTCGATGTGGTCGCGGCCACCAGAATGGTGACGACGATGCGCTTGATGTACTCGGCCTCGACCTCGGCCTCGCTCAGCCCGAAGAGGAACATGGTGCGTCTCCGTGTAACCGCGGTTACACGGATTCTATGCGGCGGCGCGGAGTTCTGTCGCGTTGGGCTTGCGCATCAGGACGAGGCCATTTGCGCGGATGTGAAGCAGTAAGTGATCGACTGTGGTGAGCCGCCAGGCGGGGTAGCGGATTCCGCGGTCGAAGAGCATCGCGATTCCGCGCCACGCTCGACGCCAGAGCGGGACGCGAGCAGCCAGTTCGGGAGCGCCTGCGATCTCGGAGAACGGACTGGCAGACGGAGTTGCCCGCCGAGCGTACACTTCGGCGGCTAACTCATCCGACGGCGGGAACACCTTGAACTCCCTGAACCCAGCCGACTGACCGAGTGCTACGACATGAGCAGGCGGCATGTCTTTTTCCGTCACGCCGAAGTGAGCGACCGCTTGGAGCGTCTCGTCCGAGTGAGAATGCCCCTCGCCCGGCTCGTCCGCGATGCAAACTCCTCCGGGCTTGATCGCCTGAAACGCGCGTTGAATGGCAAGGCGCTCGTCTTCGGCATGGTGAAGCGAGTCGAAGAACACACAGCAATCGAACTCGTCGCGGAAGTTCAGTTGTTCGTAATCGGACACCGCGAAGGAGAGATCAGTCAGTCCTTCCTGGTCTCGTGCGGCTTCGGCAAGCCGGATCATCTCAGGCGCGATGTCCACACCGACGACAGAGTAGCCCGCGCGAGCGAAGAATCGGCTCGTCCAGCCAGTTCCGCATCCCAAGTCCAGAAGTCGAGCCGGAGGAGGAGGGAGGAGCGTGAAGATCGTGCCCAGGCGAATCAAGTTTCGTCCGCAGTCTGAGTCGGAGAATGGCTTGTTCGTTGCATGGGCCGCGTTCATTCGCAGCGCGTATTCAATCTCGTTGTGCTTCCCCACGACGACTTCCCCAGAGTGTCTCACTTTGTTTGTAGCCGGGGTCGGTGACCCCGGACCAACAAAGACCGGCCTCACACACACGAACTCGCTGAGAGTGTCGCATTTTTAACGAGCCGCGACCGCGAGGGAGCGGTTAAAGTTGTCCCGCTCCCTTGCGGTCGCGGCTCGTTGGAAACCAGACACTCCCACCGAGTTCATGTCACAGAGGCCGGCTACAGCAAGTTACGCCGCGGCTCGCAGCTCGGACGCATCGGGCTTGCGCATCAGCACTAGCCCATTCGACCGAATGTGGAGCAGTAAGTGGTCCACGTTCGTTAAGCGCCACGGAGGGAGCGTGGGCGGAGTTCGCCTGGAGAACAGCCTGCGAATTGCTCGCTTCAGTATGCTGGGTCGTGGGGGAGGAGCGAATGCCGGGTCGGTGTCCGCGAACGGATCGTCAACCGGCTTCGCGCGGTGATCGTAAATCTCCACACCCACCTGATCGGGGTGAGGAAATACGCGGAAGCTCGCAAAGCCCACTTGCCGACCGAGATCAACAATGTGTTCGGGAGGCATGTCCTTCTCGGTCACTCCGTACTCCGCGACCGCAGCGCGAGCTTCCTCCGAATCGTGATGCCCCCTACCCGGTTCCGCAGTGAGACACACGCCGCCCGGCTTCAGAGCCGCGAACGCTTTCGCAATGGCAAGGCGTTCGTCTTCAGCGTGATGGAGTGAATCGAAGAACACAACCGCGTCGAACTCGTCGCGGAAGTTCAACTGCTCGTAGTCGGCGACAACGAAAGTGAGATTGGTCAACCCGGCCGCGTCGCGCTGATCGTTCGCCACTCGGATCATTCCCGGCGAAATGTCCGCGCCGACGACTTCGTGGCCAGCGCGAGCGAAGAACTGACTCGTCCAGCCGGTTCCGCATCCCAGATCGAGAATGCGCGCGGGGCGTTCGGGCAAGAGTGACAGGATCGTTCCGAGCCGAATCAACAATCGCCCGCAGTGCGGGTCGGCGAACGGCTTGCCGGAAACGCACTTCAGCACCCATTCGCCCAGCCGCACCGGATAATCAATCTCGTTCTGCTTGGCCACTGGTTGCACTCCCCATGTTGAACGCGTATTGCGTCACACCGGATTATGCTGATTGGTTTTCATTTGTAGCCGGCCTCACAGAGGCCGGTCCGGGGTCACAGACCCCGGCTACAAACAGAAATCAACACGAACCGGCGTCACTGGCTGCCGAAGACGCCGATGGAGAAGTTCACAAGCTGCCGGTTGTCGCCGGGCGCTTTGACAAGCGGCACCGCGAAGTCCAGAGCCAGTGGAAGCGGACCCAGAGCCGGGATCGCGAGCCGGATACCGCCACCGACCGCCACGCGATAGTTGCGGATCGTGATGTCACTCTCGACCGTTCCATGATCCACGAACGCGACCACGAAGAGCTTGTCGTTAGGCAGCACCGGAACCTGGTATTCGACCGTGTTCAAAAACGAGAACGTGCCTCCGGTGGAGAGATTGTTCTCGGCCGGGCCGACTCCGCGGAAGCTGAAGCCGCGGAAGCTGCGGATACCGCCCGCATAGAACCGCTCGTACACCGGAGCGTTGCCGCCAGCCACCGCCAACTGCGTGCGGAGACCCAGCACGTGTCGGCCGCTGCCGTCCTCGCGGGCCAGATAACGAGTCGAGAAGAACTGCGTGAACTCGACAGTTCCGATGGGGAACGCGTTGTCACCGAACACCTGCTCGAAGCCCGCATCGAATACGTTTCCGCGCGTCGGGTAAATGTAGGAGTCGCGAGTGTCGCGATTCACCCCGGCTCGCAGACCGAGCAAGAAGTGATTCCCGGCATCCTCGGCGATTGACTGCGGGGCGAACCCCGGCACATCCTTGACTGTTATGCCTTCGAGGCGCGTACTCAGCGATGCACGCCAGATCGGATCGAGCCGCCGGTCAATCGTGATTCGCCCACCGAAACGGTCCTCGTTGTACTCCGCGAACGCCCGGTTGAAGTAGTACCCCGATGTCGTCAGGCCAAACGGAGTATCGACCAGGTACGGCTCGCGGAAAGTCACCGAGTAGCGCTGGAAGTTCGTGCCGGGCGCTGCTTCGATGCGCAGTTCCTGGCCATCGCCGCGAAACGCACGCCCGGTGCGGAAGTCATCGATACTGGTGGGCCACCGGAAGATGGAGAAGTTTCGCTCGTTGATCGCGATATTGCCCGTTAGCCCCGCGTCGGAGTTGACACTTGCTCCGAGGATGAACTGCCCCGTGCGAGTTTCCTGCACCCGAATGCGGATGTCCTTGAACGAGCTATCGAGTTCGTTCGGCAGCACCTCAATCGAGGGCGGGTTCTCCGGGTCGAAGATACCCAGACGAGCCAATCTCATGCGGGCGTCTTCCAGTTTCGGATACTGGAGAATCTGGCCCGGCCGGAAGTCGAGTTGGTTGAGGACGACGCGGTCGCGGGTCACGTCGTTCCCTTCGATAATGATCCGCCCAACGCGATCAGGTGCTCCTCGATCATTCAGCACGTTGTAATGCACCTGAACGATCCCCGGTTGAATCTCGACAATCTGTTCCTCCACGCCGACCGCGTACCCGCGAATGCCGTAGTAATCCCGCATTCGGGTCAGGTCGGCTTGCACCACGCGGCGGTCGTACCACTCTCCGCTTTTGAGTTCCGTGACGGCATTGAGCTTCTCCGTGGAGAACGATTTGTTCCCATCGATCTGCTTACCGGCCACGTGGTAGCGTGTTCCCTCCACGATGTGATACACGATGGTGACGTGGCTCATGTCGGAGGACCGACGCACTTCTGACGTGATCTGCACGGCCAGAAAACCCAGCGCGTGGTAATACTCGACGAGTTTCTGGCGGTCGAGTTCCAGGGTCATCGGGTTGAACTTTCCTCCGATCAGCCCGAGGAACGATTTCTTGGTCGCGAGTTGCGTTTTCAGTCGACCGGTGATCGCGTGATCGTTGCCAGCAAACTCGACTCCTTCCACTTTCACCACCGGCCCCTCAACGATGTCGTACACCACACGCGTATCGCCTGGTTTGTTCCCCTCCACCAACTCCACGCTCGCGTAGTATCGCCCGTCATCCTGGTATCGGCGCAAGATGGACTGCCGGCCGATTTCGTTGGCCAGCGGGTTCATCGCGTCACCTTTGCGGATGCCCGTGAGCGATTGCAGATCGTTGTACCGAACATGTTGCGCGCCGCGATAAATCACTTCCTGTACCGTGTTGGTCAACTCGATGACGTAGACCATGACCGTGACCCGGCCATCGGTTTCGTTCCTGGTAAGGATTTGGATTCCACCGGGAGTGAACCAACGAGTTGCGTGCAGTCGGCGAACGTCTTCCTGCACGAGGGCTTCGTCGTAGGGTCTACCGACGCGCGAGTGCATCACGTTGATAATCTGGGCGGACTTGCGGTTTTTGTTGCCGAGGGGAACGATCTCAGCGATGATTTTGCCCTGCGGGTTGTCGGTCGCCGCCTCCGACCAGCCATGCCCAGTCGCCAACACGGCGACCGCAAGCAAAGCGGCCACGAGCCATAGGCGGTTACGACAGCAAGCAATCATCGGGCGTCCCCCTTCCCGGAACTCGACGCAAGCGGCACTCTGGCGCGAGAACGGGCAGATAAGCTTCATGAGTTTTTCTGTCAAGATCGGCGCACGAAGTGACGACAGCCGCTGTTGGCGAACCGCAACAGGAAACCGGCCGGTGTTGTGAGCGTCGAGGCGTAAGCCCGACGGTGTCTGTTCAAATACCGTCGGGCTTACGCCTCGACGCTCACAGAAACCGTGGGCGCTTTGCCAAAACCTTGCCATTCCCTCACCTTTCCCCACAACATCCGCTGCTTATCACACTCGCCGGGCTTTCCACCATGCCTCACACAGTTCTGCTTACCGGCGCGACCGGGTTCGTCGGGTCGCACGTGGCCGAAGCTCTCGTTCGTCGCGGAGACACGGTTCGCACGCTCGCGCGATCGGGGAGTGATACCGCGTTCATCGAATCGCTTGGTGTAAGTGTCGTTCGCGGAGACTTGACCGATGCGGAGGCCATCAAGCGCGCGGTGGAGGGGTGCGATGTGGTCGTTCACTGCGCCGCGAAGGTCGGCGACTGGGGACCCGTCGATGAGTATCGCAAAGTGAATGTGGAGGGCTTGCGGAACCTGTTTGATGCGATCCTCGACAAGCCGCTACACCGATTCATTCACGTCAGCACGCTCGGTGTGTATGCCGCACGTCATCATCACGGCACGGACGAGACCGAACCGCTTCCGAACGACCACATCGACGGCTACACGCAATCGAAGGTCGAAGCCGAACGCCTCGCGCTTCAGTACCATCGCAAGCAGCAAGTCCCGGTGACGATCCTGCGGCCAGGTTTTGTGTA
>JAKEEV010000742.1 GCA_022616395.1 Planctomycetia bacterium
AAGGCAACTTCTCGACGAAGTCCAAGCCCGCGACCAGATCGCGATAGCACTTCCCGCCCCAGTCACCGGATTCTTCGCGATCTCCTCGTCCTTCTCCTTGTTCAGTTTGTCCCTCTCTTTAAACGGCTTCTCGCTGAACTCGGGATACACACTCGACACGAACGCGATGAACTTGCCGTCCAGCGACCAGATACCGTTGCTTGCGCCCGTGCTGATGCTCGTCATCGACATTGGGTCGCGGCCAGCGAGGTCGGTGACGTAGAGTTGGTTTCTGGATTCAAACAGAATGTGCTTCCCGTCCGGCGACCACCGCGGGTTCGCGCCCTTCGGCGTGATTTGCTTCGGCGTGCCCTTGCCATCGGTCGTTGCCACCCACAACGCGGTGTTGCTCTTGTTCTCCTTCAGATCGACTGAGGTAACTTGATAGACGACGTGCTTGCCATCAGGGCTGATTTGCGGCGAAGCGACGCGCTTGATTGCGAAGAAATCGTCAAGCGTCATCGGCCGCTTGTCCGCGCCCAGAAGCTGCGGAGCGTACACAAGAAGCGCGGCGACCGCAGCCACACGAACGATGCGCATGAGGGCACCTTGAAGAAAAGAACTCTGGCGTTCGCTGGGCGATGTTACCCGAATCTTCGCTGACGTTGCACAAGGTATTCGAGAAGTGCTTTGTCGAAACCTACAGATGTGTCCATTCCCACATAATCGACGTTCGCGGAGGTGCATTCACCCTTGATGTAGTTGCGGAACTCCTCCACGAACGCAACGTAGTCGTCTCGAATCCCCTGAGCATCGATCTCCTTGTGCTCGGGCGATTCGACATCTTCAAAATCGACCAATCCCGAAAGCGGGAACTTCGCTTCCAGCACATCCAGGATGTGAAACACAATCACTTCATGCCCAGAGTATCGCAGGCGATAGAGCGAGCGAATCAGAGCATCGGCTTCGGTCTTCCAGTCGTCGGTGGTCGGCAACAGATCGCTGAAGAGCATCACGAGGCTCTTCCCCTTAATCATGGAAGCAAGCTGGAAGAGGCTATCGGGAATGTTTGTCTCACCGGTCGGCTTCAAGTTCGCCAGCACGGAAAGGATCGTCCCCAACTGCATGCGCTTGCTCTTGGGAGGAACCACCGTTCGCAGCTTCGTATCGAACGCGACCAGCCCTACCGGGTCTTGCTGGTGGATCATCAGGTAACCAAGCGCGGCCGCGAGGCACACGCCGTAGTCGAACTTCGTCAGCGATTCGTCCGCGGCGCCCATCGCGCTCCAGTCGATCTTCACGCCGGCCTTGCGAGCCTCAAGCGGGCCGTTCCAGTCCATCGACTTCGATAAGTCCATGACGAGATAACCCGTCATGTTCGTTTCGGCCTGGAACTTCTTGACGAAGTATTTGCCGGTTTTGGCGTAGACATGCCAGTCGAGCGTTTTGAGGTCGTCGCCGGGGTTGTATTTGCGATGTTCGGAGAACTCGACGGAGAACCCGTGATATGGGCTGGCGTGCAAACCCGACAGGAAGCCTTGCACAATGAACTTCGCCCGCAGGTCGAGCCTCGCGACCTGACGAATCACTTCCGGACGGAGATACTTCTCGGCGGTCATGCTCAGCTCCAGGCGAACCCGGCCCGCAAGGGCCGTGGGTACCCAGCGACAACCCGCGGCCCTTGCGGGCCGGGTTCGCTTAATACTCTTGCACCAACAACTCGCCCGATGCCGCGAACCAGCCGCGGCCGTCGATCTGAAATACGCCTTCGAGGGCGGAAGCCAAAAAGCGAACCACTTCGTCCAGCACGCGATCAAGCAACACTTCATTATTCGCATCGACTGGCTTGCGAAGCGTAATCAGTTGCTTCGTTTGGATGACGCGCTGCATCAGCGGGGCGCTATTCGGGCTGTAGTCCATCGTCTCCAGTTCCGCCGCGAAAGCGTTCAGGTCGTCGCGCAGATCGTCTTCGCTCGTCAGATAGCGAGCGAGCAACACCGGCGAACCGCCTCCGGGCAGACGGAGTTCGCCGCTCGTCCAGCCGAGATCATCTCCCTTGAAGTGAGGCTCCACGTTCAAACCCAGCGCGTGCAAATGCTCCGCCAGCGCCGCAGGCTTCGGTTCCAATTCAGAGCGACTGAACACGCGATACCACATAAAGAAGAAGTCATCAGTTATCGA
>JAKEEV010000743.1 GCA_022616395.1 Planctomycetia bacterium
CTCCACATCCAGACACGCGACCCCGACGCGCTGGTCGACGAGATCGAACACGCGGGCGCGGTGTTCCTCGGGCCATTTACGCCGGTGGCACTCGGTGATTATGCCGCCGGTCCGTCTCACGTTCTGCCAACAAGCGGCACCGCCCGATTCGCGAGCGGGCTGAACGTCAACGACTTCCGCAAGCGCACAAGCATCATGCGGTTTACCCGCAAGGGACTACAGGAGATCGCCAACGACGTGATCTTCATGGCGAACAGCGAAGGGCTGACCGGCCACGCGGCCAGCGTCGAGTTGCGTGCCAACGACAACGGCCCCGCAGCTCGTCCCAAGCCGAAACCCGACAAGGCGGTCGCGACCTCGAAGAAGTAGAGGCGAACCCCGGCCGCAAGGCCGGGGGTTACCATCACACCTCGCACCCTCCGGCCTTGCGGCCGGGGTTCGCCATGAACAGCATCCGACCGAACATTCGCGAGATGCGGGGCTACGTGCCCGGCGAGCAACTCAACGACCCGGACATCATCAAGCTCAACACCAACGAGAACCCGTACCCGCCCAGTCCGCGCGTGTTCGAGGCAATTCAAACCGCGCTCACCGGCGACAAGCTCCGCAAGTATCCGCAACCGCTCGGCGATAGTTTTCGAGCGGCTGCCGGTCGCGTGCTGGGTGTCGATCCCGATTGCATCCTCATTGGCAACGGCTCAGACGACATCCTCACCATTCTGACACGAGCCTTCGTGCCCGAAGGTGGACTGATAGTTTCGCCAACACCAAGTTACATCCTCTACAAGAGCCTCGCGGAGATTCAGGGAGCGCGCTTCGAGACAATTCGTTTCGCGCACCCGTGGGCGCTTCTCGCGCCGTGGCCGGAGGGTGTGAACCTCATGTTCCTGGCGAATCCGAACTCGCCATCGGGAACAGTAGTCGACCCGTGGATGGTGATTCGCCTCGCGCAAGCACTCGCCCCGGCCCCACTCGTACTCGATGAAGCCTATGCGGACTTCGCGGACTGGAGCGGACTGGAGCTTCTTCCAGATGTCACGCCCAAAACGCCGAACCTGATCGTTACGCGCACCCTCAGCAAGTCGTATTCGCTGGCGGGGATTCGCTTCGGCTTCGCGGTCGCGCGGCCTGAGATCATTCGCGAGTTGGTGAAGGTGAAGGACTCTTACAACTGCGACGTGTTGAGTCTGGCCGCTGCGACCGCCGCGATAGAAGACCAAGAATACTTCCGCGGTGTGCGCGCGAAGATCATCTCGACGCGCACACGCATGACCGCAGCGCTACTTGCGCTGGGCTTCGAGGTGACGCCGAGCCACGCGAACTTCGTGTGGTGCAGGCGAACCGACAAGCCCGTGAAGCCGATTTACGAGGAACTGAAGCGCAGAAAGATTCTGGTTCGCTACATGAGTTACCCCGCAGGGCCGATTGGCTCGCCAGACGGTCCTTACGATGGCCTCCGCATCTCGGTTGGCACCGACGCGGAGATCGACAAGCTGCTTACGGAGTTGAAAGCGATCCTCTAATGCCTCGCACTGCACACATCCAGCGCAAGACGGCCGAGACGGAGATCGACCTCGTTCTTGAACTCGACGGCACCGGCACCGCGAAGGTGTCTACCGGCGTCGGGTTCTTCGACCACATGCTGACACACATCGCCAAGCACGGTCTCATCGACCTCACCGTGAACTGCAAGGGTGACACGCACATCGACGCTCACCACACGGTCGAGGATGTCGGCATCTGCTTCGGCAAGGCGCTGGTGCAAGCGCTCGGAGACAAGAGCGGCATTCGGCGCTTCGGTGATTGCACGTTACCGATGGACGATACGCTCGCGACAGCCGCCGTTGACCTGAGCGGCCGACCGTACCTGGTTTGGTGCGCGGAAGTGCCTCTGGAAACGCTCGGCAGCTTCTCGTCGCAACTCGCGGAG
>JAKEEV010000086.1 GCA_022616395.1 Planctomycetia bacterium
GTTGTATTGCTCCGGTGCCATGTAGAGCCGCGTGCCGACCATTCCGCCCTCGGCGGTGATGTGAGCCTGCCCTTCCACCTAGGCTAATCCGAAATCAGCGACCCACACCGTGCCATCCTCGTCGAGCAGTAAATTGGAAGGCTTGATGTCGCGGTGAACGACTCCGTGCTGGTGAGCGTAGGTCAGAGCTTCGCCGACCTGAATGCCAACCTCGGCAACCCAGCGGAACTGCTCCGCGGTGGCCGGCTTGAGAGCGGCCTTCTGTGCTTCCTCAATCCGCTTGTCCAGCCCGCGGCCGTGGATCATCTGCATCGCGTAGTATGGCACGCCGTCGTGTTCCCCGGTGCCGTACACGGTCACGATGTGCGGGTGAACCAGTCGAGCCGCGGCTTGCGTCTCGCGCAGGAATCGTTCTCGCTGGATCGAGCCGACCGGGCCGACCGCTCGCAGGAACTTCAGCGCAACCCGCCGCCCGAGCGGCTCCTGCACGGCCTCATAGATCACGCCCATTCCGCCTTCTCCGATCCGGCCGACGATGCGGTATTCCCCCACGCGTTCGGGCGCGTCTACGGTCGGGAGTCGGCGCGGAGCGTCCACCGTGGAGCCGCACCGCTCCAACACGACGAGCGTTGGGAACAGTCGGCGAATTTCGGCCGCAAGCTCCGGTCGTCGGTTGGCGTAATCGCTGATGCGGGGGTTTTCCCCTCGGCGATACCGGTTGAGGAACTCGTCGGCCAGTTCACTCAGTTCGGCGTGCGGATCGTCTGGTGAATACGTGCGGGTTGTCACGGTCGGAACCTCTCGAATAGCTCCGCTCGGTTGGCGAGGATCTCTTGGAGCCGACTGAGCGCGCGAATGTATCGTTTGCTGGCGGCCGATGGTTCGATGCCCAGGACCGTAGCCGCCTCCAGGTTGGAGAGTTGCTCGAAGTGCCTCAGCGTGAGCACATCTCGATCCTGGTCATCCATCGCCGCAAGTGCCGTGCGAAGGTACGTCAACGCTTCTGCTTTCTCTGCTTTCTCGAGAGGTCCGGTGGCGTGGTCCACCAGATGCGCGGCCAGTCCGTCGGCGGTCGAGTGCGGCAGTTCTTCTTCGCGTGCCGCGTTGCGAACTTCCGCGCCCAGATGCCGACGAGCGGAGATCAACAGTCTCTGACAGGCGATGAACCGCAGCCACAGGTACGGCGGCAACGTCGGGTTAGACAGGTATTCGCTGAGCCGCGCGGTTGCTTCGGTGTACGCGTCCTGAATCACATCGGACGCATCGAGCCGGCCCTGCAACCGGCGGTCGAGGCGCAGCGCGATCATTCGCCGGAGCCGCAAGCGGTGTTCGCGCAAGAAGCCATCCCAGGCGCTGGGGTCGGCGCGAAGCCGTTCGAGCAATTCCGAGTCGAGTTGAGCCGACTGCTCTGAAGACATGCCGCGATCCTCGAAACGCGAGTGGCTTTGTGTCTCTGGAATCGAGCGCTGCGCAGTTAGTGGTTTGGAGTATACCCTGACGAGTCGCAAGTAGAGTCAGGAATGTTGTTCGCCGATGCCGGAACCGCAGTCCGCTGCGTGGTCCTCTTCCTGGTATTGCGCGCGTGGGACTTCCCGTTGTGAGTTTTCCTCCTCGTCAGCATCAAGGAAGAGGATCAGGGCGAATTGAACTGTCTTCAAGCGTCCGGAGTCGCGCGGCGATCTTGGCGATTGAATCGGTTCCGACCGGCAGTGAACTCCGCGCAATCCCAACCCCATTTCAGGTGAACCATGTTCGGTTTCTTCCAGCAATCCGATTCCGCGAACTGCTCCACCCCGCGCACCTCGTTACACGTCGAGGAACTTCACGACCGGGTGTGCCCGTCCGCGTCGCTGGTGAACGGGTCGCTGACAATCACGGGCACCAGCATCAACGACTACGTCACGGTGAGCGTTGTGGGGAACTACATCGAGGTGCGCGAAGCCTACGGCCGCGCGGGGACTGCGCCCTACGAACTGCCGCCGAGTTACTTCGCGTTCACGAGCGTGAGCAAGATCATCTTCAATGGGAACAACGGCGATGACTGGTTCACAAACCAGACCGCGAAGCGCTGCTACCCGCATGGCGGCAACGGTAACGACACGCTGATCGGTGGGTCCGCCAACGACCAACTGGATGGAGGGACCGGTAACGACACGCTCTCCGGAGGCGCTGGCAACGACAGCTTGTACGGCGATGACGACTCGCCGGCACCAGCCGGTGATGACGTGTTGTATGGCGGGAACGGAAACGACTTCCTGTCCGGCGGGTACGGCGCGGACCGCATGTACGGCGAATCCGGTTACGACACGTTCGATACGTTCGCGGATGGCAGCGTGGACATCGTGGACGGGGGCTTCAATGTCGATACGAGATACGGTATCGATCCACTCGATGATGTGACCAGCATCGAAGCCTCATACCCCTA